>CAYOGP010000185.1:0-4544 GCA_964403555.1 uncultured Spirochaetales bacterium
TCGCCGGGATCAGTCCGACGTACGTCGAGCGGCTCGTGCTCCATCCGAAGATGCTAGAAATCGCCGATGCGATCTTGAAGCCCCATGTCCCGATGTCGCCACGCCCGCCCGGGGTGGACGTCCCCGAAGCCGACAACGTCTGGCCCTATACCAGTTTTCGTCGCATGGAGGTCGTCGAAGACGGTCACGGTGGCCAGCAGTTGCGCGCGCACGGAACGGGTGACGAAGGCCCGCACTGTCACCACTACAATCTCGGTGCCACGGTCATGCTCGAGGTCGGCCGCGGTAGCAAGAACCAGTGCCTGCATCGCGAAACCGCAATCTATCAACCCTGGGTCGCCCATCTGCCACAGATCCATGAATTCGACCTGTCGGTGAACTGGGCGGGCTCCGAGTTCCGATCCGACAACGGTGCGACGCGCGTCGTACCGGGCAGCAACCACTGGCCCGAGGATCGGATCGCGCAGCCGAACGAGGTCGTCGACGCCGAAATGCCCAAAGGCTCCGCGGTCGTGTGGCTGTCGAGGGCTCTGCACGGTGCTGGCGCGAGCGAGTTAGATGAAGGCCGGCGCGCATTTTTTGCATCCTATATAGCGGACTGGGCGCGGCAGGAAGAGAACCAGTACATCGCCGTGCCACCGGACGTCGCCGCAAAGCTTTCATACGAGGGTCAACGGATCATCGGGTATCGCTGCGGCCCGAGCCTCGGCTGGGTGAAAGGACGGGATCAGGAGAATTTGCTCCGGGACGGGACGAGCAGTCCGTTGTAGCCGTTCAGGACGAAATAGACCTGGGGGTATTAAGAAGGCTTTCTGAAAAACGCATTCTACTCGGAGTCCTCGACTTATCGACCAACCAAATCGTAAAGGTTGAAACGGTGCGTGAACGAATTGAAAAGGGCCTCAATTACGTTCCATCTAGTCCTCATCTCTTCACCTGACTGTGGAATGACGTATCTCACCAGAGCATCGACCTTTGCAAAGCTTCAGGTTCTTACGGAAGCCACACGACAGATAAATGAGAAACTAAATCTCACCTAAGAAGGCTTTGCCTTCGTTACCTCGTAGTCTTCCATTTTAGCTTCGCGGGTGAAACTAAAGAACTGTGCGTTTCGGAAAGGAGAATTGACAACAACTCGACCGGCCTTGTTACGGTAATAGGTCTCCATTCCAGGGTGAGTCCACACCATTTCCTCATGCCTAGAATCTACGACTTCGTTGTACTCGTCATGCACGCTTTTCAAGCAATCGACTGTAGATATATTTTTCTCAAACATTTGAGTTAAGACACTCATCATATATCGAACCTGCATTTCCGACATGAACATAAAGCTTCCACCGTGACCCGCCTGGAGGTTGGGACCATAAAGAGTGAAGAAGTTGGGGAAGCCTGGAATTACTGTACCGAGGTAAGCTCTAGCATCGTCATCATTCCAGACTTCACGAAGACTATCACCTGTCTTTCCTCGTACGTTCAATGTGGTCAGAAAACGAAGAACATCAAAGCCCGTAGCAATCACTAGAATATCGATTTTATGCTCAGTACCGTCCTCTGTGATTACACTGTCAGAACGTATCTCACGGATTGTTTTTTCGACAAGATTGACTTTCTCGTTTTTCAACATCTTATACCAACCATTGTCCATAAGAAGTCTCTTCCCGAAAGGCGGGTAAGTGGGCACAACCTTGTCGAGGAGGTCAGGCCTTTCGCCAAGTTCCGAAACAATGTACCGGGTAAAATAGGCTCGGTGAGCATCGTTAACTTTATTTAGGGATCGATCGGGATCGCTCCAGCTCGGATCCTTTTGCAGAGCGTCGTGCGCCCTATCTCCAAACATCCATGCCGCACGAATTCGATACCATGCTCGATAGTAAGGAACCTCTCTCAATAAAAACCGGATGGGCTCTGGAATTTTCTTCCGAAACTGCTCGTGAGGCGCAACCCAGTGTGCCGACCGTTGAAATATCGTGAGCGATTCGACTTCATTCTGGATTTCCGGGCCGACTTGCATGGCGCTCGCTCCGTTGCCAATAATTGCAACACGCTTTCCCGACAAATCAAGATCCTTAGGCCATTCTGCAGTGTGGAAGCACGGACCCGAAAATTGTCCGAGACCCTCGATCTCGGGATATTTTAGAGGATTAAAAATTCCTACTGCAGCAACAACGGCGTGCGCCCTTCGTTTGGTCTGTGAGCCATCAGAATGTTTAAGCGAAAGTTCCCAATCTTCCTTTTCGTTATCAAAAGCAGCGTCCTCGACTTCCGAACCGAACCGAATATTTTCCAAAAGATTAAATTTCTCCGCGACGTGATCGAGATACTCTTGAAGCTCATCACGAAGAGCGAAGTACATTGACCAATCGTACGGTGCGAAAGAATAAGAGTACAAATGGTTTGGTGTATCCACTCCGGCGCCCGGATAAGTATTGTCAAGCCATGTGCCACCCAGGTGATCACTCTTCTCGAAAATCGTAAATGGAATTCCTGCCTTCTTGAGATTCACCGCCGCACATAAACCAGAAACGCCCGCTCCAATAATCGCCACCTCGACTCCTTCTGGGACATCGACTTTACTGCGGGCTGTCGTTTCGGCATCGGGCAACTCGACCTCGATTATCGCTTCATAGCCGTCAGGGATAGGCTCACCCACACACCATGAGAGCATTTCAGAACAAAGCTCACTAGTTGGCTTTTTGAGGGCCGCTTGTTTGCCGGCGCGCCAAGCCAAAATCGCATCCAAAGCAGCAGTTTTGACTTCTTCCTGCAGATCTTGAGGAAGGCCGGCGGTATCGTTGTCCCCCAGCCCTCCGGCCCGACGGACCCGATAGGGTTCATCTATCCACCGCCTGTCTCCGGTCAACTGAACAAGGGTCATTAGAAGCGAGGGAATATTTGCTACAGCGATTGCTTCCTGGAATTGAAGCCGCTCCTCAGTAGAGTTTGAAAGTACTTCGGTCACGTGTCTCCTCCGGCAGCAAGGATAACTCGCTCCGTAAAGGATCTCACTACTTCCTTGCAATCTTTCAACTGCTCCTAAGTCACCATTTTATATAGGATTTGAGCGAATCATTGAGAACAAAAAAGATTAAGGTTAATCAGAATCCCTTAGCTGGAACGTCAAGTGAGAGTTATATCTGTCGAAAAATCCGGATACGCTTGAATACGAGTTAGAATGATGGCCTAGGAATGTTTCCAAAGAATGAGCCTAGGCGGTCTTAGGTTTGAAGACATCGAAGACAGGTGGCTCAATTGAACCCTTGGAGATAGACAACGAGCTCTCTGCAAAAAAATCAAAGGAAGGTTTAAAATGTATAAAGTGCTAGTTGAGAAAACTCTAGATATTCCCCGCAAACAGGTCTTTGACGCTCTAGTTAATTTCGGGGGTCTTGATAAGGTCCTGCCTGATACGATCCAATCAGTGGAATTAAAAGGAAATGGGATCGGAGCGGAGAGAACCATTCAACTTAAAGAAGGCGGAACGGTAATCGAACGCCTAGACGTTGCTCACGAGGAAAAAATCTTCGGCTACACGATTACCTTCAACGACGCGCTACCAATCAAGAATTATTGCGCTGTCGTTACCCTTGAAGATTCAGGAAAAGGAACAATCGCTCGTTGGGGAAGCAACTGGGACGCCGCCGAAGGCGCGACGGACGCCGAAGTAGTAGAAATGCTGGAAGGTCTCTACAGCACTCTTTTGGACGGTATGCATCTGATAGCCTGAGCAACGATTTTGAGAGTCTATTAAATCCCACTTGGAGCACGCTTCGCTATGAAGAAAAATCTGGTCCAGAGGGAGAGGAAGCTTCTTCGAATCCTCGCCGAAGGATGCCGAAAGCATCCTGCTTATAGGGCACATAGAGCAGCGACAGGAAGATGCGAGGATTGCGTAGTCGTTTGGGAGGCTCGCCTAGAGCTCGATCATGGGATTGAGTCGACAACTAACAAGCACTAGGCTCAGCCCGAGGATAAAAATCGGTTAAAAAGCAACTTTTGGATAGAGAAAGTTGCCTAAATGGCATTGAGTATTACTTCGGCAGGGGGCAAAAGAGGCTCTGTGCGCTAAAAAATGGCCCGCTTCTCCGAAACCATCTTTCGCAGAGTCCAGTCTTAGGCTCGTTCTTCTCAGTAACTGGAATTTCATGGGCCAAAGAGGCACCGATCCAAGCCATTTTGTGGTAGACCTCGGTCCGAGATTGTCTGTGATAACCGAACCTAGAGGCCCCAAAATGAAACAATCGCCCCCGATTATCTACACCTGGACTGACGAGGCTCCTTATCTGGCTACCTTCGCGTTCTTACCCGTTATTCGGGCGTTCGCTGCGGCCGCAGCCGTTCCTATCGAAACTCGTGACATCTCTCTCGCAGGACGAATTATTGCAAGCTTTCCAGAAAGCCTGAACAGTGAACAGCGCGAAACGGACGGACTGGCCGAATTAGGAGAACTTGTCCAGACGCCAGAAGCAAACGTTATTAAGCTGCCCAATATCAGCGCATCTATCCCCCAGATGAAGGCAGCCATCTCAGAACTCCAAAACAAAGGC
>CAYOGP010000186.1:0-4534 GCA_964403555.1 uncultured Spirochaetales bacterium
CTCATGCACGGAAAAACTTCGGAAATAACACACAACGGTAACGGTCTGTTTCTTGGTTTGCCTAATCCTTTTGAAGCAACGCGTTATCATTCTCTTGTTGTTTCAGGCAAGAGCGTTCCTCAGGCTCTCGAAGTTTGTGCTCATAGCGAAGATGGGGAAATAATGGGAATTAAACATCGACAGCTCCCAATTGTAGGCGTGCAGTTTCATCCGGAATCGGTAATGACAAAAATGGGCAAGAGTATTGTCAGAAATTTTCTCGACATGTGTGGCGAAGTCTCGTGAGCCTTTTTGAAGCGATTGATCTGGCATCATCTGGAATCGAGGTTCCCTCTAAGATCCTAGAGAGTGCGTTTCATTCGATTATGCAAGGTGAGGCCAGTGATGCGGAAGTAGCAGGACTTCTCGTTGCGCTACGTACGAAGGGTGAGACTTCTAGCGAGATAATGGCTGCGGCAAGAGCATGTCTCGAAAACGCCGATTTGAATCAGCTACCTGACGAGAGAGCCATAGATACTTGTGGTACAGGTGGGGATGGCGCTGCGACTTTTAATATATCCACTATTTCAGCTCTCGTTGCCGCTGGGGCTGGAGCCACCGTTGTTAAACATGGCAACAAAGCTGCTTCAAGCAGAAGCGGGAGTTACGATGTTTTAGAGGCTCTAGGTGTGAAAGTTGACTTGCCTGTCTCCTTTGCTGCCGAGATAGCACGGAATATTGGTATTGGTTTTTTTTTCGCACGGCGAGCTCATCCCGCCATGCGTTACATGGCTAATGCACGACAGAAGCTTAAAATTCGTACGATCATGAACTGCTTAGGGCCAATTCTAAACCCTGTCCGAGTGAAAAGGCAGTTGTTGGGGGTATATGATCAAGCTCTTGTAATGCCGATAGCGCAAGTTTTGCGAGGTTTAGGTTCCGAAAGGGTGATGGTGGTACATGGATCAGATGGTCTTGACGAGCTTACAACAACGGGGACAAGTTTTGCCGTTTTCTGGGATGGGGTAGAGATGGTTGACTATACGATCGATCCCGAACAATACGGAATCAAATTAGCTCGACCAGAAGATTTGCGTGGAGGGGATCCGGCAATGAATGCGAAGATCGGAACTTCTATTTTGTCAGGAGAGCTTGGTGCTCCGCGAGACATAGTTGTACTTAACTCGGGAGCGGCTCTCTGGGTGGCGGGTCTGGCAGAGAATTTTGAGAAGGGGATAGAAGCAGCAGCAAAAAGTATAGATTCCGGAGCGGCAAAGAAAAAACTTGAAGCATTGATTCGTCATAGTCAGCGCGAGGCTTAGTTGGCAGTGACTATCTTGTCCGAAATTCTCAAGAGAAAAGAGATAGAGATCATAGAGAGGAAAAGAAAGGTTCCTCAAGAAAAGTTGCGTGATAAATTGAGTTCGGTGCCACGCGCGAGAGGATTCAAAAACGCGATAATAAAGGCCCCTTCGCCGGCTGTGATTGCAGAAATTAAGCGCCGATCGCCTAGTAAAGGTGAGATCCGGAAAAATTTTGATCCGATTCAGTGCGCCGAAATGTATGCAAGGGGAGGCGCGGCAGCGCTCTCAGTTTTGACGGATGAATTTTATTTCGGCGGACACCTGGATTATCTTAAGCAAATAAGACAGTGTGTTCCGATCCCGTTGCTCCGTAAAGACTTTATGATTGATACCTATCAAATCGACGAGGCAATAATCCATGGAGCTGATGCTATTTTATTGATCGTTGCCGCGCTCAGTGAGGAAATACTTTTAAGTCTTTATAGCTACGCCAGATCAGTAAATTTAGACGTGTTAGTGGAAGTTCATGATGTTTCTGAACTCGATCGAGCAATAGGAATTGGTTCCGAATTGATCGGGGTTAACAATCGGAACTTAAAAACTTTCGTCACTGATATTCGAGTGACAGAGAAACTGGCTGCAAAAGTACCTCCAAATTGTACTTTAATTTCAGAGAGTGGAATTGGCGAGACCGCGGAAATGTTACGCCTGTCCGATCTTGGTGTTAAAGGTTTTTTGGTGGGCGAATCTCTTATGAGGCAACCTGATCTCGCTTACGCATTGAAAAGATTGCGTGGCGATACGTGAAGGTGAAAGTAAAAATTTGCGGACTTAAAACGCGCGCTGAAGCAGAAGATGCAATAAAGGCGGGTGCCGATCTCGTGGGTCTAAACTTTGTACCTGACTCAAAGAGGTTTGTAGATTTGAAAACTGCCAAAAGCCTTTCCCGTCAGCTAGAGGGTAGAGTTGAACGCGTAGGCTTGTTTCGAGATGAAACAAAATATAAGATTCTCGAAATTCTCGATTCGGTGCCGCTTGATAGAGTTCAGTTTCACGGTCGCGAGTCCCCGGAATTTGTTGCAGACTTCTCGATTCCAACGATAAAAGCAATTGCAGGAGCAGATCTTAAGACGGCTAGAATGTATCCTGACTCTCTGATCTTGGCGGATCATCCGGCTGACGTCCCGGGGGATGGAAGAGAGTGGGAATGGTCTGGAGTAACCTCGATTTTAGAAGAAGGGTTTCCCGTAATATTAGCTGGAGGCTTGAATCCTGAGAATATCGAAGCTGTTCTGTCCTGTTTTCAGAAGGTTCTGCCCTGGGGAGTGGATGTAGCAAGTGGGGTGGAATTAGATGGCCGGAAGGACTTAAATAGAATGAAAGCTTTTGTTGATTCAATTCGTGCTTTAGAAGCGGAGTTTTAACTTTTTGATGAAGAGTGAAGCAGACGATAGTGGGCATTTCGGTGATTATGGGGGACGTTACGTACCGGAGACTTTAATCGCGGCTCTCGAAGAACTCGATAAATGTTACAGGTCCGTAAAGAAATCTTCTGAATTTTGGAATGAACTTGATGATCTTTTAGGCAGTTATGCAGGGCGACCGACTCCCCTTTATTTTGCTGAGAATTTGAGTGACCTCATCGGCGGACCGAAAATTTATCTTAAGCGGGAAGACTTAGCTCATACGGGTGCGCACAAGATTAATAATGTTCTTGGTCAGAGTTTGTTAGCCAAGTCCATGAAAAAGGAAAGGATCATTGCCGAGACTGGAGCTGGCCAACATGGTGTTGCGATTGCGACGGCTTGCGCTCTTTTTGGTATTCCTTGCGAAGTTTATATGGGAGCCGAAGATGTGGCTCGTCAGGCGTTGAACGTTTTTAGGATGGAACTGCTTGGAGCTAAGGTTCATTCGGTGACCTCAGGTAGCAAGACCTTAAAGGACGCAATTAACGAAGCTATGAGAGACTGGGTGACAAATGTACGCACGACGTACTATTGCATTGGCTCAGTAATGGGTCCGGCTCCGTATCCAACTATGGTAAGGGACTTTCAGAGGGTAATTGGTTTGGAATGTATGGATCAAATTCTTCGATTGGAAGGAAGGTTACCCGATTGCGTGCTCGCGTGTGTAGGTGGTGGTTCTAATGCCATAGGGTTATTCCATCCTTTCATCGAACATGAAAAGGTGAGAATGATAGGGGTCGAACCGGGCGGAGAAGGAATTGCAAGCGGCTTACATGGAGCGACCTTAGCAGCTGGTGCTCCTGGTATTTTTCACGGTCAAAAAACGTTTGTCCTCTCTGACGCCTACGGCCAGATCACACCTGCTCATTCCGTGTCTGCAGGTTTAGATTATCCAGGGGTAGGGCCCGAGCATGCTTTTCTAAAGGAGAACGGCCGGGCTCAATATGAAATGGCAACTAATGACGAAGCTCTGGAAGCATTTCTAGTGTTATCGAAGACAGAAGGAATAATACCAGCCCTGGAAAGTGCTCATGCCATTGCTTATTTGCTAAAAGAGGGCGCAGCGTTCGATCGAGATGACATTGTTGTTGTGAATTTGTCTGGGCGGGGTGATAAGGATGTCGCACAGGTACGTGGAATCTTAGATAATTCCTCCGGAAGGTCGGACATATGAGTCGAATCGACTCAGTTTTTCAAAACTTAAAAGATAGGAACGAGGTAGCCCTCGTCGCATTTCTCACTGCAGGTGATCCCGATTTGGAGTCCACCCTAAAATTGGCTACTGAAATATGTTCTCGAGGTGCAGATATTCTTGAGATTGGAATTCCTTTCTCTGATCCATTGGCCGAAGGTGAAACTATTCAAAAAGCTAGTGAACGTTCTCTAGCAAACGGTACGACTCTTGAAGACATTCTTGAATTGACTAGGAAGCTCGGCGAACGCGTCGACACACCGATAATTCTTATGGGGTATGCGAATCCATTCTTCACGTTCGGAGAGGAGAATTTTGCCCGGTTTGCCGGTGATGTGGGGGTTAGTGGGGTGATTGTGCCAGATCTTCCTCCTGAGGAAGGGGAAACCTTTTATAATAGATGTGAGGCTAGTGACATCGATCCTATCCTTCTTGCGTCACCCACCACGAGTCCGGAACGACTGAAGTACCTATCTGCAAAGACACGAGGTTTTCTATACTATGTTTCTTTGACGGGTGTCACCGGAGAAAGAGCCGTTCTTCCGAGTGGCTTGAAGAATTTAGTTTCTCGAGCGAGGAGTCAATCTTTGTAT
>CAYOGP010000187.1:0-4529 GCA_964403555.1 uncultured Spirochaetales bacterium
TGAACGAACTTCGTCTTCTTTCTCTCTGTTAGCGACTTTCACTTCTGATATGAAGAACTCTTTTTTGAGAAGGTCTAAAAAGAAATACTCCGTACCTTGAAATATGCGAATGTTCCTATCTTGCACTTCTGAAACACGGCTAGCGTTGAGATGGGCCACTCTATCGTTGCTGAAGTACATTGTAGCCTTAGCAATATCAACCTTATCCGTAACAAATGATACACCGGTCGAATCAATACTCGCAGGCTCCTCCCCAAAAAGACGCTGCACAATATCAATATCATGAATCATCAAATCACGAACGACATCTACATCAGATCCTCTTTTAGAAAAGGGACCTAGTCGATTCGTCTCTATAAAGTGTGGCTTATTTATTTTACCCATGGCACTTAATAAGGTGGGATTAAACCACTCTACGTGCCCCACCTGAAGAACGCGCTGGTTACGACCGGCTAGTGAAAGCAAAACGTCACCTTCTTCAGCCGTAAGAGAGATCGGTTTTTCCACTAGCACATGAAGGCCGGCATCAAGACAATTTTTTACAGTGGTAAAATGCTCAACTGTGGGCACTGCCACTACAGCGGCGTCGACCTGGTCAAGTAAGATTTTATAGTTTCTCTCTCGCCTGGACGGATGCTCAGGAAAGATCTCCTTACACCGGTCGTCATCAACATCTGCTATCCCAACAAGCTCAACCAGTCCTTTATTCTCAATTTCCATTATTTTCTTGGCATGCAGGAGCCCCATATGACCAGCTCCTATGATGAGTACTCGCGGGCTACTCACCGGCATCGCCCCTGAGAATTAACTCCGAGAATTGAGATCCCTCTCCTGTCTGCCTCCGAAAAAAAACGCTCACGTTGGACGATCAGCGTTGCTCCCGCCTCAACTGCAATTGCCTTGACTCCAACGGAAGAGGCAACTTCGAGAGTCTTCAGGCCCACGACAGGAACGTCAAATCTTGGATCCTGATTAGGTTTTGCAACTTTTATTACCGACGATCCGACGCCCGACAGACTACCTCCCCTTCGAATTGCTTCATCCGTTCCCTCAATGGCTTCTAGGGAAAAGACTGCCTTGCCTCTCACTACAATCGTCTGACCCACATCGACCTCTCCTAATTTTTTAGCAATCGGCCAACCAAACAAGACATCTTCAATTTGATCATCGGTAGGCTGGATTCCGCCTAATATTCCCTCTTCTGCTACAAGGTCTGGACAAACAGCGCATTGTTCTACAAGAGTAAAACCTTCTGACTCGAGCGCTCTTGCAAACGTCCGCAAGATTGAGTCATCTTTACGATCACCAAGCTTCCCCATCAGTTCGAATAATTTCGCATCGGGCCTAAGGGCGGAAAGATCTTGAAAAAGAAATTTCTTCGGTACTTTCCCAGTCAAAAGAACTTTTTGGCAGCCACTCGTCTTGAATATTTCAAACAGAGTTCCAATCTGTCCAAGATAAATACGAGCCCCACCACCTTTACTGCAATCAAACTCAGAATCGGTCAGGCCGTAAAATCCTACCGTTACTACCTGACCTCCCCTTCTACCAATACTTGTGACAGCCTCTTGAGGAAATTGGCCTTCGCCGGCAACCAGACCGATCTTTTCTGTCAATTCTCACCCATCAACGACTAATTCCTCGCTGAGAATTCTCTATGAAATCAATTAGCCTTGCGACTTCAGAAACGCCCTGGAGCTCGTCTCTAACTCGTTCAATTGCTGGCTTTAAGCGCAATTTAGAATTGAAGAGCAAGTGAAAGGCTCTTTTGATTGCCTTTCTCGACTTGGGTGAAAATCCTCGTCGACGAATGCCGACAGAATTGATTCCTGAAAGACGGGCTCGGTGACCTGAAACGAGTGAGAAGGGCGGTGCGTCCTTAGTTACGCCTGCCATCCCAGCCACCATCGCAGATTCTCCTACCCTCGCAAATTGATGAACTCCACAAAACGCCCCAAGAACTGCATAATCTTCGATAACCACATGCCCGGCAATCGCGGTCTGGCTAGCAACAATGACATGAGAGCCGATTTGAGTGTCGTGGCCCACATGAGCACCATTCATGATAAAGTTATCGTCACCGACACGCGTACAACCGCCACCAGTTGGAGTACCGACGTGTATGACAACATTTTCTCGGATCACATTGGCGCGACCAATTATCAGCTGAGTTTCCTGTCCCGAAAAGCTCTTGTCTTGAGGTTGTTCGCCAAGAATCGTGTTAGAGAAGACCTTAGTATTTTCTCCAACCTTGGTAAGGCCAGTAATAATCGCGTGAGATCTAACCTCAACTCCCGGCGCAAGCTCCACGTCCGGGCCGATAACGACAAAGGGGCCTATATCAACGTCATTAGCGATCTTTGCTGCCGGATCAATTACAGCCGATGGATGCACTCGAGCCACTAGAAATTACCCCCCAGAATTAAATCGCGTTACCACGTCATCCGTAATATCGAGAGCCTCTCTCGTATAGATTATTCCCGGTGTGTCGCGTGCAAGAATGACAGTAAATCCGCGGTCACGCCCGACTTTTTCTACTACTCGCACCAATTTGGCTTTTAAGGGGGCTTCTAATTTGCCTTGCTGAATCTTCAAGTCACCCTGAAGTTCTTTTGTTTTATTCTCGATCTTGTTACGAAGTTCAAGCATATCCGTCTGTTTTTCGAAGAGAGCCTCCTCAGACAAAACGTACTTCTTCCCTTCCAACTCTTCTTGCAAGGCCTTGGCTTTCTCATAAAGAGGTAAAATTTCGTTTCGAGCGTTTTTCTCTTTTTGTTGAAATTCTTCTCGTGCTTTTTTCCCATCAGTGGTAGCAAGGATTGCCTGTTCAACATCTACCACGCCGATCTTTATGGGTGCATCCTGAGCCGCCAGTGACCAGAACAACGTTGCCACAAAGAGAATGATTAAAACCGTCTTGTTTATGCACTTCATTGAGAGTGCCTCCTTTTTTTCTCGCCTACTTCTTTTACCTACTCTAACTTCAAGTAAGTTCTTGACTTGACGTTACCCTTAAATCGTTTCAGAACTGGGCGCCGCCCATTGAGAACTCAAATACTGTACCGTCTTCGTCTTCTTCGAGCTTGTCTATAGGAACCCCGACAAATGCCTCTACAGGACCAAATGGTGAGTACCAGAGGCCACCAAAACCAGTACCGTACCGCCATTCATCAAAATCCCAAATGTTTTGTTCCTCATCAAAGGCGTTCCCCATATCAAGAAAAACTATTCCAATCAAACCTAGGGCTTCAGATATTGGAAAACGATATTCGCTTTTAATCGTGAAGAACTTGTTTCCTCCGATGACTTCAGTCTCATCCAAATCCTCGAAATCGTCGATATTTTTGTTCTTTAAGTTGTTGCACTTGCCATCGCGGTTTCCTCCCAGACCCATAAGTCCTTTATTCGCGCAGGCGCCGGTTAAGGGGTTATAACCGACTGGCATATACAGCGATCCGTAAGGAACAATCTTAGTACGCCTTGGGCCGACGGAGCGATTCTTGAAACCCCGAAGACCCCTACGACCTACTCCGCCCAAGAAGTAACGCTCTGCAAGGGGCACCTTGACGTCTTTGTCGATCTGGGAAAGTGGCTCTACCTGGCCATCCGCATTTGAGTCAATGTCGGTTACCTCGAAGTCAAAATCAGAGACCTCGTTAAAGGGAGCTGTCCATCCGAACCCTGCGCCTATGTTAAAGCTGCTGCGCTCCTTAAGTGGATACCAGTTAGGAATCCACTCAGGCATTCGAAAAAATTTCGTGGCGGACGCATGCGTCCTTATAAACTTCGAAAATCCACCCAGACCGGCAAATTCAAAAGAACCACGCAACACTCGCCCTGCTGTAGCCGACACTCGATCATTTCGAGTGTCGGAGGCGTAAGATAATCCCATCATACTGGTGGATTGTGAACCTGTATGAATTTCTCTAAGCATTACAGACGGCGCAGAGAACTTATTATCCAGATCAATGTCTCTATTTTGATAACTATAGGTTAGGAAACCGTGTGCACGTTTTGTGGCACTCAATGGGTGGCTAAGAGAAAGTTCGAAGCCCTTAGACTCTTGTTTAAAATCGTCATATTCGAAGCTAAAAACATTGACTCTAAGATTGGCTCCAAACGTAGTCCCTAGAAAATAAGGATCTCGAAAAGAACCGCTAATTCTGTCAGTTCTTCCGCCAATATCTGCAGAAAATGAGGCATTGTAACCGCGGCCGAGAAGGTTAGCCTGCGAAACAGAGCCATTCAATATAAAGCTATCCTGAGAGGAAAAACCGGCTCCAAAACTAACCGAACCTGTCGGTTGCTCCACTACTCGAAGGCTCAAATCAAGTTGATTAAATTCGTCGGTCTGTTTCGGTTCCATGGAAACTTCCTCAAAAAAACCGAGCCCTCTTACACGCGACCGACTAATAGCAACTGAACGCGCGGAATAGAGCTGGTGTTCGACAACCGCTACCTCTCTTCGAATAATTTCATCATGAGTAATGGTGTTTCCGGAAACATTGATCCTCCTGAAGAAGTAAAGA
>CAYOGP010000188.1:0-4505 GCA_964403555.1 uncultured Spirochaetales bacterium
CGCGGCGGCCGAACACCTTTGGTTACAAGTAGAAGTGGAAAGCCTCGAGGACGCCGAAGAAGCACTTGGGTGCGGAATAGATTCTCTTCTGCTTGACAATCGAAGCGTCTCTGAATTACGCGAATTTGTTAAACAGTTTGGTGCATCATGCATTCTAGAGGCCTCGGGTGGAGTTACCTTAGAGACGGTTAATGAAATCGCCAAAACTGGAGTTCATAGGATTTCAATCGGAGCTCTTACTCATTCTGCCAAAGCAGCAGACTTAGCATTAGAGATAAACGACTTACGAGGGAAAACACCCAATGCCTCCTAAACTCTTGGCTGTTGACGTTGGAAACACCAACGTATCCCTTGGCCTCTTCGATTATGACGAGAAAAAAGGAACCTTGGCAGAACACTGGAGAATAGGTACACGCAGAGATCAAACTTCCGATGAATTAACGTTAGTTCTACGTTCACTCTTCGAGGCTGCGCACAGGAATATTCAAGATGTCGATCATGTAATAGTATCTAGTGTGGTTCCACCCTTGGTGCCCATTTGGGAACGCGTGTGCTTAAAATTATTCCCCTCTCGCCCGCAAATAGTCGGACCTGGTATCCGTACCGGTATGCCCGTTCGTTACGAGAACCCTCGAGAAGTGGGCGCGGATCGAATCGTTAACTCCGTTGCCGCCTACGAGATCGCAGGTGGTGCCGTCATCGCAGTTGACTTTGGGACAGCTACAACTTTTGACTGCGTCTCGGCCACAGGAGAATACCTTGGTGGAGCGATATTCCCGGGTGTCCACATCTCGATGGAAGCCCTCTTCGAAAGAGCATCAATGCTCCACCGCGTGGAGATTGTTCGTCCGCCGAGTGTAATAGGAAGAACTACCACCGCATCATTGCAATCCGGGCTGCTTTACGGATATGCGGGGATGGTCGATGCCATGGTAACACGAATCCAAGAAGAGCTAACAGATACCGTCGATGTTCTTGCAACGGGCGGACTCGCTCAAAGAATTTCCGAAGAGAGTAAAACCATTCGAAAGGTAGAGCCTTTCCTAACCCTCGAAGGACTGCGAATCATTTTCGAAAAAAACCAACCAAATGGAGAAAAATAATCTCCGTCCAAGATCATTCCACAGTAGACAATTAATGGAAAAATCTTTCGATCGGTTCCCACGGGAGACTCAGCGATTCTCCAACTCCCTCACAAACGAGATGGCCATCCCAAGTATTTACCCCCTTGGCTAGAGCAGGGTCGGATTGAATTGCGGCTTCTACTCCAAATTGAGCGATAGCCTCAATGAAGGGGAACGTTGCATTCGTCAGAGCGAAGGTTGACGTGCGGGGCACAGCGCCTGGCATGTTAGAAACTCCATAGTGAATAACGTCATGGAGCTTATAAACGGGATCGGAATGCGTAGTGGGCCTGATAGTTTCAACACAGCCCCCCTGGTCAACCGCGACATCTACCACGACGCTGCCCGTCTCCATTTTCTTCACCATCTCCTCGGTTACAAGTGTTGGCGCCCTCCTTCCATGCGTATAGACCGCACCAATTACAAGGTCACTCTCGAGAACCGATCGTTCGATATTGGTTGGATTTGAGAAAAGTGTGTTGAGCTCGCCGTGGAAGATATCGTAGATGTACGCAAGGCGACGAAGATCAATGTCTAGAACATCAACCTCAGCTCCTAGCGCGTGTGCCACTCTCAGCGCATTGATACCAACAATGCCACCACCCACCACCGTAACTCTGCCTCGCATCACTCCAGGAACTCCACCAACAAGGAGCCCTTTGCCCCCTCGATTTTTCTGGAGCAAAGTGACGCCAATTTGAGTGGCGAGCCTACCAGCCACTTCACTCATAGGCGCTAAAACTGGAAATGATCCGTCTTCGTTTTGGATTGTCTCGTATGCGATCGTTCTTACTTCACGATCCAACAACTTTGCCGTGAGCTCCGGCGCAGCCGCCAAGTGTAAATAGGTATAAAGAACCTGGTTCCGGCTAAGAAGGGCCACCTCATCCGGTGTCGGGTCTTTAACCTTCACAACCAAGTCGCTATCGCCAAAGAGTGACTCCCGGCCAGCCACTTGAGCTCCTGCAGCAAGGTAAGTTTCGTCCCCAAAGCCACTTCCTTCACCCGCAGCCGACTCAATAGCGACCTCGTGGCCTCGCTCGACTAAAATCCGGACCCCGTCGGGTGTTAACCCAACTCGGTACTCCTGGTCCTTTACCTCTTTTGGTACTCCAATTCGCATATGCACCTCGACCCGACCGAAGGTCTAGTTTGAGTTCCTAAGATGCTTTGTACGTCTCAATCAAGATATCGGCCACTTCCGGCCGAAGGATTCTAGGATCTGGCCTTACCCCTTCCCCCAGGAGCCTGCGAACTTCGCTACCGCTTACCGCGACGGGTTTCTCGTCCGGGTGATTTTCAGTCAAATCAACCCGGCCAAGAGATTCGTAAAAAGCTGCAAATCCTATTTTACAAGGCTCGATCGCCAATTTGCCCGGAATTTTATCGAAAATTTCCTGAGCATCGAAATCTCCCCAAATGGGAGTTCCGTCTTCGAAGGGAGCATCTGCATGCTTCCTCCCGATTACCAAATCGGTGAATCCATAATTCTGTCGATATATTCCATGCATAACGGCCTCTTTCGGACCGCCGTAATACATCTTGATATCTAGGGCTATCAATTCAAAGACTTCATTAATTTGGTACCCGGCCTTATCCCAGATTTCTGGATCACAATCACCTTCACCAAGAAGTTGTCGTTCTTTCAGGACCCGATAACAACGCATCCTTGTTTCTGCAGGCACGTCGTCGCCCTTGAGCTGACCTACCAAAGGGTTTAAGACTACTCCAGTGAAAAAGCCTGATTTCGTAAGACGCTCGGCTCCTGCAACCAAAGCATACTCATGTGCACGGTGCAGCGGGTTTCTTGTCTGAAAAGCTAGAGCACGTTCCCACTTGCGCTCCTTGATCAACGACCTCGTGAAAACAGGAGAAAGTTGGTACCGACCAAAATCCGGATTAACAGGTTGAGGAAGTGCCTTAAGCCGACCACCTACCAGCGTGGAGCGCTCATCTCGTTCAACAATTCTACCTCCTGGATGATCCAACCTGTCAGTCGCGTAGACAGACTCGACAAACTTCCTTTTATCCCATTCGAACACGTCGATATCTTCAAGAATCCCAACCACCTCACCATGCTCATTACACAGGGCGGCAACTGACCCAGAAGTGAGTACCTTCGCTTCTCGCCCTGTTACGGGAAACGACATAGGAATCGTCCAAGCGTATTCTTCCCCTTTACTTTCAACGGTTCCATCGTCAAGGGATCTATGCCACTCCGCCCCTGTCATGGGCCCTTCCAGCGGTGACAATCCTCCATCAGCAAATCGATACAGCGTTGAAAGATCCGCGGGTAGAATTCGCACTTGCGGCATTGTCACCGCCTCTCTCAAAAGGTGGGACCTGTCCGCTAGACGAGTAGTACGGTCAACAGGCTCAGAAAGACCACCATGGACGGGTACAAGATCAAATTTTCGTTTTTCTTCACTCAACTTGTTTTCACCTTTTCCTTAAAATCTCTAAGCATGTGTTTTCAAGGACCCTGCCGATGTCAAACGGCGGCCCACGAAAGCCTCTCCTTGCCAGTTGAAGCTTGCGATTTCGTGAACTCTATCCTCTAGAACAGAGATAACGAAATGATGAGCTTCAGGTAACGGGAAGAGTTGCTGACTCGCAAATACTTGATCGAGTTCCGAGAAATACGCCCCCACTCCCACATGAGAGTGGTAAACGGCTGTTATTAACTCACCGTCCTTTTCCGCCATGTCCATTGACGCCAGATAATCACTCTCATTCATATAGAAGGCAGTCGCTCCGTCACGAGGGAATTCCTGGGGGTCGTTTTTGTGTCGCGACGTCATATCGTTTCTGCACCGGTAAACGGAGCGAAACTTTTCCTCCTCGACACCACCAATCAGGCCGCAGCACTCCTCCGGGAGTGTCTCCACCGCGTGAGCGCAAAGTTCGTTCCAAAGGGACGGAAGAATCGCAAGTTCAGGAATCTCCTCGTTAACCTCAATTCTTCCGCCTGCTGAAGCAGGTACTGATTTCTCAGTCAAAATGGCACCGTTCGAGCTCGTATCCTTGCATTACGGCGAGAATATTCGCAGAATTTCTTAATAATTCTATAAAAACCTATCAATTTAGTAGTTAATTTTACTCAAGTGAGTTTTTGACGGCATGCCCGCAATTTAAAAAGCACGCGTTCGTATCTTGCGCTACTTGGAATCTCTTACTGAAAAGACACGGAAAGGCGTCTAATGAAGTTTGACACAATGCTCCGCACGTTTGACCTCTCAGGTATTCCGGCACATGTCGAGAGATTTGAACGACTCGGAATCGACGGGCTCTGGACTTTCGAAGCCGAACATGACCCATTCCTTCCCCTTGCAGTGGCCGCTTCTAGGAGGGCTGACCTTGACCTCGGAACCAATATTTCCG
>CAYOGP010000189.1:0-391 GCA_964403555.1 uncultured Spirochaetales bacterium
CGCAGGAGACTCGAAGGTGCTCGTCGGTTTTCAAGTAGAGGGACGCGGGATTGCTCGAACCAACTATCCCATAATTCACGATGGTCGTACGATTGGTCACGTAACTTCTGGAACTTTCTCGCCTACCCTTCAACGAAGCATCGGGCTTGGCTATGTTGAGTCTCGATTTACGGACTTGGGGACTGAGTTTCAAGTCCTAGTAAGAAATCGCCCGATAGAAGCGAAAGTTTGTAAAACACCGTTTGTTCGCGATGCCCCCAAAAGACCGCAGGAGGAGCAAAATTGAGCAACTCAGATAATTTCCCTGAAGAACTTTGCTACTCGCTAGAGGACGAGTGGGTAAAACCGACAAACGATTGTGCAATAGTCGGAATAACCTTCTACGCTCAAG
>CAYOGP010000189.1:401-4478 GCA_964403555.1 uncultured Spirochaetales bacterium
GTGGAACTGCCCGAACCAGGCACAGTCTTAGCTGCAAAACAGACTTTCGGTGTAATTGAGTCCGTGAAGGCGGTCTCCGATCTTTTTTCTCCAATCTCTGGAGAAGTAATTGAAGTCAACGAGGCTCTCGCGGAACGACCGGAGCTAGTAAACGATAGTTGTTACGGAGATGGATGGATGCTCGTCCTCCGGATTTCAGAAAAGAAACAACTTGAAAGCCTCTTAACAGCTGCCGAGTATTGCAACCTTCTCGCCGAGCGCGAACAAAGCTAAGGAATTCTTTTGCGCTATATCCCGCACAGCGATGACGAGATAAAACGTATGCTTGGTTCGCTGGGAGTCGATTCCGTTGCCGAATTATTCAACAAAATTCCCAATTCCTTACGTCTAGGTCGTTCACTCAAAATCGCACCAGGACAAAGTGAATTAGAGCTCCTTAATGATATGGAGCATCTTTCCGAAGAAAATTTGAACAACTGGCATCTAGGCTGCTTTCTTGGGGCAGGCGCATATTCGCACTTCATACCAAGTGCAGTTGATGCCATCGCGTCACGATCAGAGTTCTACACAGCTTACACTCCGTACCAACCGGAAATATCTCAAGGAACTTTACAGACAATATTTGAATGGCAAACCATGATGTGTGGCCTAACTGGCTGTGAAGTAACCAATGCCTCGATGTATGATGGAGCAAGCGCCGCTGCCGAAGCAGCACTCATGGCCATACGAATTACCGAACGAAAGAGAGTCGGTTTAAGCAGGGCCTTGCACCCCAACTACAGACAAGTAATTGAGACATATCTCAGTGGACTTGACGTTGAAATTTTCTTAATAGATCTCGACAAGGGCACGACGTCGAGTATCGAAATATGCGACAAGAACACTGCGTGTGTTCTTATACAACAACCAAATTTCCTTGGAGAAATAGAGCCCCTAGAAGAAATAGCGCTGACGCTCCACAAATCTGGATCTCTCTTAGTGGCCTGCGTAAATGAAGCACTCTCCTTAGCTTTTTTAAAAGCGCCCGGATCATTAGGCGCCGACATCGTGTGTGGCGATGCGCAAAGTTTCGGAGTTCCTATTAACTTTGGCGGGCCACATCTGGGTTTTCTTTCGACCAAAAAAGAACATGTTCGTCAAGTTCCTGGTCGTTTAGTTGGGCAGACTGTTGACGGGCGCGGGCTCCGCGGCTTTGTTTTGACCCTTTCCACTCGCGAGCAACACATTCGACGCGAACGAGCAACATCAAACATTTGCACTAACCAAGGCCTTTGTTTGCTAATGGCAACGGTTTACCTTGCGCTTCACGGAAAAGAGGGTCTTCGAGAACTTGCTCAACGCAATTATCAACTTGCTCGATATGCAAGAGAACGCGTCAAGGAAAGCGATCGTCTGTCTTTAAAATTTGAAGGGCCTTCTTTCAACGAATTTGTTATCGAGACACAAGAGTCAGTAGAAGAGGTAACTGAGCGATGTCTTGCCGAGCGGATCCTTCCTGGCCTTAGTCTTTCTGAGTACTATCCCGAACTCGGTTCTACCCTGCTCGTGTGCGTTACAGAGCTTTCCGATAAAAAAGGAATTGACAAATGGTTAGCTTTGCTCGAGGGACGAAATGACAAGTGAGACAAACCGGACCCGGATTGATACGGTTGGAAACGCTACCCGAGGCCTAGGATACGAGGAACCTCTCCTTTTCGAAATTGGGAGTCCCAATCGAAAAGGGACCCAACTACCTATTTCGACTACCCCAGAATACAACCCCGAAGATGAATTTTCTGGAGAATCACTTCGTAACGAACTGTCTGAGCTACCCGAGTTATCCGAGGTCGAAGTGGTCCGTCATTTCACTAGATTGTCCACATGGAATGCGGCGGTAGATCTGGGACTTTATCCTCTTGGTTCTTGCACCATGAAGTACAACCCTAAAATCAACGAGCTGGTTGCCCGACTTTCCGGATTCTCGCGAGGTCATCCCATGCAGCCTGAGCGGGTTTCACAGGGCTTCTTAAGATTGTGCTGGGAATTAGAAAACTTCTTACGTGAAATCAGCGGAATGACGGGGATTTCCCTGCAACCTTCAGCGGGAGCACAAGGTGAACTTGCAGGAATAATGATGATACGCGCGTACCATGAGAGTCGGAGGGATCCGCGTCGAGAGATTCTTGTTCCCGATTCAGCACATGGAACTAATCCAGCAAGCGCCTCTTTAAACGGATATAAGGTTATCGCTGTTCCTTCAGGCGAAGACGGCATTTTGCACCCAGAAACTATTAAACCCTTCCTTAACGCCGAAACCGCCGGCCTTATGATTACAAACCCCAACACCCTAGGGCTTTTTGAAACAAACATACAAGAAATCACTTCTCTGGTTCACGATGCTGGCGGTCTAGTGTACGGGGATGGGGCAAACCTAAATGCGCTGCTCGGAGTGTGCAGACCTGGAGATTGCGGAATTGATGTGATGCACTTCAATCTACACAAAACTTTCTCCACCCCGCACGGAGGAGGAGGACCCGGCGCTGGGCCAGTCGGCGTTGCCGATATGCTTATACCTTTCCTACCAAACCCCAGGATTACAAAAAATGCCGAAGATTTTTTCGAGTTATCGCATGAAGCTCCGCTCTCTATTGGACGGTTACATGGTTTTTTCGGCAATGCTGGCATGCTTATACGTGCATACGCTTATATAAAAAGCCTAGGAGCCAATGGTCTGAAACATTGCACAGAGATGGCTGTCTTAAACGCTAACTACCTCCTCAAACGCTTAAGCACACACTATCACGTACCTTACGAAAGCTCGGTCATGCACGAATGCGTACTTTCTGACAAAGGCCTCGAAGAAACGGGAGTTACCACTCTAGATATTGCCAAAAGGCTAATTGATCACGGATACCACCCACCAACAATATATTTTCCCTTAGTAGTTTCAGGAGCCATCATGATCGAACCGACCGAGAGTGAAAGCCTCGAAGGCCTCGATCGCTTTGCCGACGCACTAATAGCCGTTCGAGAAGAAGCCATAGAAGAGCCCGATATCCTTTTGACTGCTCCGCATCACACGCGGCACAATAGACTTGACGAGACGCGGGCTGCTCGAAATCCGATATTGCGCCATGCCAAAGAAGACTAGGGGCTCTAGCTTTTGGGATTCACTCTCTTTCTCGCCATATCTGCCCAGTGCCCCTCTGGACATAGACTGAGGTACTGCCTCCACTGACGCCGGGCATTATTGATAAAGTCCAACTTTTCATAGAGCAGTGCCAGATTGAGAGCAGATTCAGGGAAAAACGGATCGATTTCGGCGGCCTTCCGGTAGTGGAAAAGCGCACCCTGATTATCGCCTTTCTCTTCCAACAAATTTCCGAGATTAAAGTGTGCTTCTAAATGCGACTCATCGGATGCGATAGCCAACTCATAATGGGTCAACGCACGGTCAGATTGGCCTTTGTTATAAAAATGCGTGCCTAGATTACAATGGGCATCAGAGAAGCCTGGCTCAAGATCTACCGCGCGCTGATATGCTTCACATGCGTCATCAAGACGGTTTGGATCATCCTCAAGTTCACATGCTTTTTCAAATAACGAAAATGCTTGGTCAGCCTCCCCCTCGTCACTACGTAAATCAGAGACTAAATCCTCAGGCTGATCTTCTGTCCAACTCAGACATAACTGACCAAAATCATCCAAAATGAGCCCTTCGTAGCGAGCAACTGTTTCGCGTTTTTCTCGATAAGATTCTTCTAATGAAGAAAGAGGATTCCTCAGATTAGGAACCTTCTCCCTCAGCCAGCCAACTCTCTTACGGATATGTTGTAGGGAAACACCGTTCTCTCGAAGAGACATTATTTTCTTTAAGCCTACTAGTGCACCGAAATCAAAATGGCATCGGTTGTTCGAAAACATCTTCGGTTCTATGAGATCCTTTTGGGCCCAATAACTCAAGCGCTCCACTCGAACGTTAAGAATTCGCGCGACTTCAGACCGCGAGTAAGAGTCTTCTGCAGACGCCACATGGGCACTCTGCGCGCTATTTTCTACTGTTTCACCCACCTCGTGTAATAATAACCGTACTCAAGA
>CAYOGP010000190.1:0-4475 GCA_964403555.1 uncultured Spirochaetales bacterium
ACAGCAGGCTGCAACGTTCTCCTGCAAACAATTCTCCGTCTCGATCACCAATTTCAGTAGCCACTACCATCGAGCGTCAAGGTTGTTCCGTTGATATAGCTTGCGCCATCGCTACACAACCAAGTAACTGCATCCGCTACTTCTTCGGGAGAACAAAGACGTTTTACTGCAAGTTGATTAGCAAATGAATCTTTCATATTTTGATCACCCCCGACCATACGATCAAGCATGGGTGCCTCAACAGCTCCAGGACAGACGCAATTTATTCGAATCCCGAGCGATGCAATTTCCTTAGCTGCAGCCTTTGAAAGCCCTACTATGCCGTGAGCTGCTGCGCAATAGGAAGCGAAATTCGGGAAGCCCTCAAGACCCCAGCTTCCCGCCATGTTAACGACAGATCCATAACCTTGGGTCTTCATTTGCTTAAGCTGAACTTTCATTCCTCGCCATACACCAGACAATTTAGTATCAATCATTTTTGCCCACGCGGTTTCTGAGAGTTCATCAATGGGGCCGGGCTCTCCCTCCCAACCAGCGTTATTAAACGCGAAATCTAATTTCCCCCAACGTTCTACTAAGCTCTCCACTCCAAAAGAAATACTGTCACTCGAACACACGTCGACCTTGAGCGGCATTGTTTCATAACCTAATTTAGATAAAGATCCGGAAGCTACCTCGGCTTTTTCTAGATCACGACTCGTAATGGCTACTCTTGTGCCGCCTTCTGCAAATCTCAGAGCGGTCGCGTATCCTATGCCAGAACAACCTCCAAGGATTAAAGCTGTATTACTCACGATCCGTCCTCGAAAAGAAACCTTTCGCATGATCGGAAGTTTGCACACCTCGAGCATGCTTCGTAACAAATTTTCTCCACATCGTTAGTTCGATATCGGGCCTGTAGAGTCGCTCTCTCTTCCATCCATCTTCTTCAGCATAAAATTTCTGTAATTCTTTTCTTGCAAAAGCATCGTCAATTGTAAAATCTTCCACGGTAGGTATTTCCCATTCCTCGTGTGCTCGACGGTTCATCCACTCGTCAGCCTCGGCTTTATCATCGGTCTTCAGGACACCAAATTGAAAGTACGTGTGGGAAGTCGCATCCCTTGGAACATACGATTCGAAGTGGATAGCTGGATCAGCCGGCCAGGGGTCAACTTTCAACATACAGGGCATCCATAGACCTACTTCACAGCTGTGAGCATACTCAGCTATTTCGTTTAATTCTTCTCGAGATTTTCCCTCCGCGGCGGGCAGTTTTACCTCAACTAGACTCCCATCATTCATGGGAATAACTGCTTCTTGAACGATGTTGGTTTCGGCAGCCTTGCGAGTGAAACCTTTAGGTCCGTCATTCGAATCAAAATAAGTGGTTGTGCGAAGTACACTTTCTTTGTTTGATACCCAACCAAAGGACATAGGGATTTCATTTTTGATACTAAAAGGGGACCAATTGTGAATGAATTGATGACCAGGATCGTATCCGTTTTCGCATGCTAGACGCCAGTTGGCATCAATCACATACGGTTCAGCGGAATAGACCACGGCATCATCATCGAGAAAGCCTGGGGCTACATCATGTCCAACGGGAGGAGGAGAGATATCGCCAACAAAAGCGAACACAACTCCTTTGAGCTCCTCGATGGGGTAACTTTTGATTTGGACTTTCCCAATCATTGGTGATTCAGGTTCGTTCAGAATTGTTCTTAAATTTCCATCCTCGAGATTGAATGTAAAAGTATGATACCAGCAAGTTAGGGTTTCCTTCGTATAGCAAAGTGGCCTTGCGGAGAACCGCACACCTCTATGAGGGCAGCGATCTTCCAAAGCAAAGAGTTTCCCGTCCTGCCGAGTAAGCAGGATATCCTCGCCCAGTAGAGTAATCGCCTTAAAGCCACCTTCTTCAATCTGACGCGAAAGGGCAGCTGGATACCAGTGATTTCTCAGGCCTAGTTCAGCATCGATCCACACGCCCCACGGTTTTTGCACCCGTTCGGTCTTTGCTCGCTCCTCATCTACCCAGGCTGCTGTTTCTTCCAAAAGATTCTTCTCTATATTACCCACGTGATCTCCAATTTTTTTCTCGGATTATCCGGTCTGTTCCTGATCTTGTAGCGAGTCTATAGTCTAGGTTAAATCGAAAGCGAGGGAAATTATGACCAGCAATCCGCCTCGAGAAATACCCATCAACGCCTTACCCTTGGACAAAAAAAGAGAGCTTTGGTACCGAAAAGCTTGTGATCTCTTGGATGAGACAAGGCTCACGAATCTTTTGCTATCACTCACTGACATTCACAGCCCAACTGGTGCTGAAGGAGAGTTGGCTCTCTATATCACCAATGTTTTGCAGAATTCGGGATTCCAGAGCCGCACTCAGGCAATGGCTCCCGAAAGAGGGAATTCAATTGGACGGCTCAAAGGAGCGGGAGGAGGAGCATCACTTCTGCTTTATGAGCCAATTGATACTCACATGGAAGCTACCGAGAAGGATGATTTGCCTTGGGCTGGAGAAGAGCTTCGGGCAGATATGCTTCCGAAGAGTCAGCTTATAGATGATTTAGTTGTAGGCTTAGGTGCATCCAATCCAAAAGCAATGGTAGCCACTATGATTGAAGTAGGACGATGTCTTCAAGAGGCCGACCTTCCTTTGCTAGGAGATTTAGTTCTAGGTTTTGCGGGCGGAGGGATGCCATGGAGTAACGCTAAACGGGGACAAAGTGGCCTTTCTGATGGGGTAACTCACATGTTGCGCCACGGTGTGAGCCCAGATTTTGCCGTGGTAATGAAACCATGGAATGCAGTCTATTACGAAGAGGCCGGACTTTGTTGGTTCAGAGTTTTGGTAAAAGGAACCTACGGATATGCAGGGATACCGCACAACACACCAGGCTGGGATAATTCGGTAGTAGCGGCGTCCAAGGTTGTTCTTGCTCTGCAAGAATGGCTGCCCCATTATGTCAAAAGGAATACATCTGGCCAAATAGAACCATGGGGATGGATCTCCGGCATTCATGGTGGATGGACAGATAAGCCAGCGTTTCCAACTGCTCTAACTGAAATTTTGATTGATCTCCGCATAACTCCACGAACATCACCTAGTGAAGTCAGAGGCCAGTTTGCGGAAGCTATTGTTGATATTCAGAGAAAATTTCCGGACATAAATTTAGAGTGGGAAATGTTTGGAGCCACACCAAGCGGAAGCACGGATCCAGAAAACTGGATTATACAGTCAGCAATGAGAGCCTGGGAACGAGTCGAAGAAAAACCGCATGGACCTTCTCCCTTAATGGCGGGACAAACCGATGGAGCTACGCTGAGGCACTTAGGAATCCCAACGGCAAGATTAGGCTGGCCTTGGCCTTATGAAGAAGGACCAGAGGAATTTAGCTATGGACTTGGTGGAATGGGAGTGACTTATATTCCCGATCTGCTCCTCTGTGCGAGGAAAATTATTTACATAGCGATTGATACGCTTACTCGAACACGGGAGGAGTTAGGACTTTAGAACGGATTGTGGCCCCATAATTTTGGGGCCGTATAATGTTTGACTTGCCAGTTCTCTTCATCGATTTCAAGTCCACCAAAACCATATTCGAAAGCGAAACCAGAAGGCGTTTTCAAATAGAAAGAAGTCATAAGATCATTCGTATGACGGCCGAGACTTAAAATTAACGGTACGTTTCCTTCGAGACATAGGTCATAAGCCTTCCCCACATCGTCGAGTGAGTTTACTTCGACCATTATATGGTGCAACTGACCCGGGGGCACTCCTAAGCCAGGATCTACAATCGCAAAAGAATGTTCCCGCGCATTACAGTGCAAAAATGCAATTCTACCTCCTCCAAACTCCATAAATTCACTTAACTTAAAACCAAGATAGGTTGTGTAAAACTCTGCAAGAGAATCTGGATCTTCGGCCGTCACCACAACATGACCTAGTCCTAAGTTCCCAGTTTTGAATCCACTTATAGGTCTTCCGGCACAAAAGGGTTCACCGTCAATTGTCGACCCGTGATAAATTTCGGTTGGAAAACCAGCCGGATCAACAAATTTTGCAAAATCTACTACCCTTCGTTTACGTCTTTCTTCGATACTAGCGAACTCAAGTTTAACTCCAGCCTTCTCTAATACTTGGCATTGTCTTTCAAAAAGAGCCGCATCCGGTAGTTCCCAGCCTATGAAACCGAGGCCATCCGAGTCACTTGGTTCCAGGAGGATACGATGTGTTCGTTCATCTAATTTCAGGTAAAGATTTTCACTTTCTTCCGACGAACGTATATCCATTCCAAATATATCGGCAGCAAGACGCTTCCACGCACCCATATCAGAAACGTTCAGCCCAATATACCCTAGTTGTGTGACACCGTTTTTCATAACCTCACCTCGAATACGTCCAGTATAGAGCATTCTACCAACTAACTCTAAAAAGGATTTAGTTTCAAAATTACCCTGTGCTATTCGTCGCGTAGTAGCTTTTC
>CAYOGP010000191.1:0-4466 GCA_964403555.1 uncultured Spirochaetales bacterium
GATGGTTTTGGGCCTTTCTACTTTGAATATGACCATGTCTCAGCTTCAAGAATCCGCTGGCCGGAAGGTAGCGGCGGAAATCGGGAAGCTAGGTGAGGGCTCGCACCGCCACGTTGATCAAATGGACGACGGAACGGTTCTGTCCGTTGGCTTAGAAGTCAAAGGGGAAAGGTTGATAATAGACTTTGCAGGAACCGGGTCAGCTCATGCAGGGAATCTCAATGCACCCAAGGCAGTTGTCAGAGCCGCTGTTATTTATGTGCTTCGGGCGCTTGTGGATGAGAGAATTCCGTTAAATGGGGGTTGCCTTGATCCAGTAGAGATTCTGATCCCGGAAGGCTCATTACTGAATCCTCCTCAAAATTCAGCTGTGGTAGGCGGGAACGTGGAGACCAGCCAACGGGTTGTCGATGTTCTCCTCGGTGCGATAGGGAAAGTAGCCGCAAGCCAGGGGACGATGAATAACGTTGCCTTCGGAAATGAAAAATTCGGTTACTATGAAACGATCGGCGGAGGAGCGGGTGCGGGTTTAGGGTTTCACGGGGCCTCAGGAGTGCATACACACATGACAAATACTCGAATAACGGACCCTGAAGTGCTAGAGACGAGGTACCCCGTCATTCTGGAAAGATTCTCGTTGCGGAGAGGCTCAGGTGGGCAGGGAGCCTTTTGTGGCGGAGACGGCTTAGCCAGGCAATATCGATTTTTAGAACCTGTTACGGTCTCCCTCTTGACCGAACGCCGGAATACAGCTCCTTATGGTCTAGTTGGAGGAGAAGAAGGAAAGAAGGGAAAGAATTTTCTCCAGAGGGCCGGACAAATTGAAAAGCCTGTTGGAGGTAGGATCTCTCTCGAGTTAGTTTCTGGCGATCGACTTAGAATCGAAAGTCCTGGCGGAGGGGGATATGGGTTTAGGGCTTGAAAGCAATACGACGGCCTCCTAGCATTTCCCAGCATTTGTTTGGAATTAGCCTGCAAATGTTGGTGTGGGCGCGTAGCTCAGTTGGCAGAGCAGCGGACTCTTAATCCGCGGGTCGCAGGTTCGAGACCTGCCGCGCCTACCACGCCTTTTGTTTACGACGCCAAGCGCGTGGTTTCTGTGTGAAACGAGTGGGAGGTTCCCGATGGCAAGGCCCCGAAAATCTCAACTTTCGCGAGAAATTTTAGTCGAGCGCGCTCTTGCGTTGGTTCCCAAAATCCGGGGTCGAGCTCCTGAGTGCGATGCTGAGAGGCAGCTTCCTGAGTCAACTCGTCAAGACTTGCGTGAACTGGGACTAGCGCGCGTTTTGCAGCCTAGGCTGTTTGGTGGGGCAGAGGCTCCCTTTGGCGGGATGGTGGAAGTGCTCAATACCGTAGGCTCAGGCTGCGGGTCGACGGCATGGGCTCTGGCTCAATATATCGGCCACAACTTTATGGTTTCTCAATGGCCAGAGCGAGCTCAGCGAGAAATTTGGGGTCAGGACGAGAAAGCTCTCTTCGCAGGTATATTGATTCCTTCTCTTGGCAAGGCGAAAAAGGTTCGAGGTGGCTATGAGCTGACAGGACGTTGGCCCTTTGTCAGCGGAGTAACGGCTTGTGACTGGTGCATACTGTCCGGAATGGTTGAGAAAACCGAAGGTCCTTCTGAAGAACGATACTTTCTAGCAAGAAAAGATCAGCTGAATATTTTGGATACTTGGAACACAATGGGGTTGATAGGGTCGGGAAGTCATGATGTTGAGGTGGAAAGCCTTTTTTTTCCTTCGCATTTGACTCTGCCAATTAGGCATCTGAAGGGTGGAGAGAGTCCTGGTCGGAAGATTCACCGCGCTCCGATGTACCGCTCCCCTAGCTACATGACTTTCGGCTTGTTGATCTCCAGCGCCTCCGTGGGCATAGCGGTTGGCATGGTTCGAGACTATGTAAAACTTGCTAAGACTCAGGTCGCTCTCATGTCAGGTAAGAAGGCACTTAGTGAGGCAACAAATCAAATTCGTATTTCCAGAGCAACGGTCACAGTAGAGGCCGCGCAGGCGTTGCTTCATCAAAATTGTAGAGAGATAATGAATCTTCTCGAGACGGATAAAAAATTACCTTCGAATGAAAAGCGAACAAAGTTTAGAGCAGCAGGAGCAATGGCTGGGACCCTAGCTTTAGAGGCTGGAAATTTAATTTGGGATGCTGGCGGTGGTCGGGGTGTCTATCTAAACAATCCATTGGCGAGGGCCTACCGCGATCTTTGCGCAGCTACGCGCCACATGACCCACAGCTGGGACCTGAATGGCGTTACCCATGGAAGTGTTCGTCTCGGACTACCGCTGCAGAACCCTTCACTATAGGATTACCGGTCAATTGATTCTCTTTAGACCCGGGGCGCGAGACGACTTCCCGGGTTAGGCTCTGTCTTAATAAATGTGCCGGGGTGGCGGAACTGGTAGACGCAGTGGCCTTAGGAGCCACCGTCCTCACGGACATGCAGGTTCGATTCCTGTCCCCGGCACCAAGCCGCGTTTTACCAAGGGCTTTGTGACGGGGCAAACGTAAGGGTCGATGTCGGAACTTGGTAGAGTGAGTGAATTTATTATAATAAATGGTTAGTTACAGAGATAATTTTAAGCACTATCAAAGCGTTTAGGAAGTAGTAGTTCATGGTAGAAAGTGGCGAAGACAAGATTCAAGTAGAAGTGAGCGAGACAGGTCCGATCTCTCGTGAACTGGAGGTGGTCGTACCGGCTTTTCGAGTGGAGCAGGCCTTCATCCAGGCCTTCAAACAACTGGGTAAGCAAGTATCCGTCAAAGGGTTTCGTAAGGGAAAGGTACCAGTTTCAGTTCTTAAGAAGCTTTACGGTACTTCCGTTGCGGAAGACGTAGAGCGGCTTGTCGTTTCCGAAACTTTGCCGGAGGCTCTCGAAAAAACTGAGATTAGGCCGGTCGCCGAGCCTGCCGTTGATGGTGGCGTACCCTTGTCGGGCGAAGATTATTCGTACCGGGCGACCGTGGAAGTAAAACCCCTTATCAGCTTGCCCGGCCTCACCGGTCTGTCTGCAAAGCGGCCTAAGGTCGCGGTAGAGGAGGATTCTGTTATCACAGAACTGGATCTTCTTAGGGACAGACGGGCTTCATTTGTAGATGAAACTCCTGAGACGAACGCAACAGGCGGCCATCATCTTACGATTGATTACGTGGGCCGAATAAAGGGCGAGGCATTCGAGGGAGGAAGTGGCGAGGGTGTCACGTTGGAAATCGGGGGAGGACGATTCATCCCCGGTTTCGAAGAACAGTTGGAAGGTGCGAAGATCGGTGAGGACCTTGAGGTTAGAGTGAGCTTTCCGGAGGATTACGGCCATGAAGGCCTCGCTGGGGAAGAGGCTACATTTGCTGTCCACGTGGTGAAGATCCAACGTCGCGATCGACCGGAGTTGGATGCAGACTTTGCTAAGGCAGAAGGTGATTTCGATTCTATCGATGCCCTTAAGGACTCTATTAGAGAACGACTGGTCAAAGAGAAAGAAGAACTAGCTGATAAAGAGGAGAGGAAGAGCGTTTTGGATTCCTTGCTGGAAGGGTGTGAATTCGATGCTCCTCCAGGAATGGTCGAATCGCGATTAAATCAGCGGCTTGAGATGACTGCCAGACAGTTAGGTCAGGCGTTTGGCGATGAGCTTCCCAACCAGCTCGCGCGTTGGCGCGAAGAGTGGAGAGATCAGTCCGAAAGAGAGGTTAAGGAGCATCTAGTACTTGAGGCTGTCGCTGCGGATAAGGGTTTTGAGGCTACCGAGGATGACGTTGAGGAGCGGCTGACACAGATGACACGAGATCAAGGAATAGATCTCGAGAGGCTTCGCAGCGCCTATGAACAGCCGGGAATGCTGGATGCACTTAAGTCCGAGATTGCTTCGGAGCAGGCGGTTGCATTCCTTAGGTCCGAGGCTAAGGTCGAAATGAGCGAAGAGAGTTAGTCGAACGCCTTTTATTTTAAGGCGATTTGCTAAACACGGCCTGAGGGTCGATTTTATGGGGTGAAAACAGGGCGTCTTTTGAAGAATCCGCGGTAAACGTCTCGCTTCTCGGGGGCGCACCGAAGTCGACACGCTAGCCTTGAAACGTCTTCATGGATAAGGAGTTGATGGCATGCCACTCGTGCCAATTGTTGTTGAGCAAAGCCATCGCGGAGAACGCGCGTACGATATTTATTCGCGGCTATTGAAAGATCGGATCGTCTTCTTAGCCGGAGGGATCGATGACGACATCGCGAACTTAGTGATAGCCCAGTTATTGTTTTTGGAGGCGGAGGATCCCGATAGGGATGTTCACCTGTATATCAATTCGCCAGGAGGCTCCGTAACGGCGGGCTTGGCGATTTATGACACCATGAAATATATCCGTGCAGATGTTTCAACTTTTTGCGTTGGTCAGGCCGCCTCAATGGGTGCAGTTCTGTTAGCGTGCGGAAGTAAAGGGAAACGAATCGCCCTTCCCAACTCGAG
>CAYOGP010000192.1:0-4439 GCA_964403555.1 uncultured Spirochaetales bacterium
ACCCTCTCTGGACAGACTATAGACGCCTTTTGGATCTCTGTTCGTCATGCAAACCTCTTCTCAATTGGAATTAATTGCGCGCTTGGAGCCGAAGCGATGCGACCATACGTGGAAGAGCTCTCTCGCTGCGCGGATATTTGGACCACCTGTGTTCCCAATGCAGGGCTACCCAACCCCCTCTCCCCGACCGGATATGAGGAAACTCCCAAAACTACTGCTGGTCTACTTGGAGAAATAGCGTCTTCAAAATTAGTTAATATTGTAGGCGGATGTTGCGGAACCACTCCTGAGCACCTAAGCGCTATAAAAGACGCCATAGATCATTCCGCCAGCCTTCGAAGCCCAAGCTCCTCCAGATCGGTAACAACGGAACTGAGCGGCCTTGAACGATTAGAGATCAACTCGAGTAGCAACTTTACAATTATTGGAGAGCGAACCAATGTCACTGGAAGTCGAAAATTTTCTCGACTCATTCACGAGCAAGATCTTCAAGGAGCCAGCATTGTGGCTAGGGATCAAGTTGCTAACGGGGCGAACATAGTTGATGTCAATGTAGACGATGCGATGTTGGACTCTCCAAAGATCATGCGAGACTTTCTTCAAACAATCGCATCTGAACCAGATATCGCCCGAGTTCCTATCATGATCGATAGTTCGGATTGGAAGGTAATCGAATCCGGTATCGTTGCGATCCAAGGGCGTGGAATTGTTAACTCTTTAAGTCTCAAAGAAGGCGAAGACGATTTTCTCTTGAAGGCCCATACAGTATATCAAAGTGGTTGCAGCCTAGTTGTCATGGCCTTCGACGAAAAAGGGCAAGCTGAAACTTCAGACAGAAAGGTAGAAATTTGCAAACGCTCTTACGATTTATTGACTGAAAGAATTGGTTTTCGTGGATCAGATATAATTTTTGACTTCAACATCTTAGCAATTGGTACTGGTATTTCTGCTCACGATTCTTTTGCTCTAGACTTTCTTGAATCAATACCACGAATCAAGCGAGTCTGTCCCGGAGCTCTCATCAGCGGAGGCGTCAGCAATCTCTCTTTCTCCTTCCGGGGAAACAACACCATTAGAGAAGCTATGCATTCTTCTTTTTTATACCACGCTATAGACGCCGGCCTGGACATGGGAATTGTTAACGCTGGGCAGCTCGCAGTATACGAGGAGATCGACCCAACCCTGCGCGAACATGTCGAAGATCTAATCTTTAACCGCAGAGAAGATGCTACAGAGCGTCTTCTCGACCTCGCAAGTAGCCTGCAAATTAAAACCGAATCTAATCCCAAAATAGAAGCCTGGCGAGAAGAGCCTGTAAAGAACCGATTAAGTCACGCATTAATAAACGGAATTACCGATTTCATCGAACTCGACAGTGAAGAAGCGAGACTCGAACTGGGAAGCCCTCTAGCAGTTATAGAAGGACCCCTCATGGATGGGATGTCGGTCGTAGGAGACAGGTTTGCAGAAGGCAAGATGTTCCTGCCTCAAGTAGTCAAGAGCGCTCGCGCAATGAAGAAAGCCGTAGCCTACCTCGAGCCTTTTATGTCTAAGAACGGACAAATGGTTTCACATCAAGGAAAAATTCTACTTGCCACGGTTAAAGGTGATGTACACGACATAGGCAAAAATATCGTCGGAGTGGTACTCCGGTGCAATCATTACGAGGTAATAGATCTTGGAGTGATGGTCCCCGCAGAACGAATTATAAATACTGCAATTGGAGAGAATTGCGACGTAATAGGGCTCTCAGGGTTAATAACTCCCTCTCTAACAGAAATGACTCTTCTCGCTAAGGAGATGAGCCGAAGAGGTATGAAATGCCCTCTACTTATTGGAGGAGCAACAACTAGCAAGCAGCATACTGCAATAAAAATCGCACCCGAGTACCCTGCTGCCACTGTCTATGTTCCCGATGCATCTCGAGCCGTAGGAACGGTATCGAAACTCCTGGACGACAGTGGCCATGAAGAATTTAAAAGTAAGAATCGAAAAAATCAGAAGATTTTACGTTCTGCGCACGAAAATCGTAACTCTTCCTCTCTTGTAAATTTCAATCGATGTTATACCGAACGCCCAAAGCTTAGCTTCGACAAGTGCTCTACAAATGTCCCTAGTTTTCTCGGTTTAAAATCTATACAACCGAGCCTTGAAACCCTGAGACCTTTCATTGACTGGACTTACTTTTTCTCGGCATGGGACCTTCGAGGGAAATACCCTCAAATCTTCAAACATCCTGATTATGGAAATGCTGCGAAGGAACTTTTTGAAGAAGCGAATCTAATGTTAGATACCTTATGCTCTCAGAATTTGTTAACTGCCAAGGGCGTCTATGGATTTTGGGAAGCTTTTAGCGAAAAGGACAACATCATTCTTCTCGATCCCGAGACGAGAGATAAAACCGCCCGCTTCCCCATGCTCCGTCAGCAGAAACAGACGAAAACGCAACCACTCAAATCTCTCGCGGACTACGTTTGCCCACGCAGTGCTAACATCAAGGACCACATTGGAGCTTTCGCAGTCACGGCAGGTATAGGCTGCCAGTCGCTCGTTGAAAAGTACGAAGAAGACCTCGACGACTATCGAGCTATCATGGTAAAAGCTCTCGCAGACAGACTGGCTGAAGCTTTCGCCGAGTACACACATCTCGAGGCTCGGAAAAATTGGGGTTATGGAAAAGATGAATCACTCAAAAACGAAGACCTTATCAAAGAACGTTACCGAGGTATCAGACCCGCATTCGGATATCCTTCTTGCCCTGATCATTCTGAAAAAGTTAGACTTTTCGATCTCTTAAATGCTAACTCTATTGGCTTGTCATTGACTGAAAATTTCGCAGTCTATCCCGCCGCGAGCGTGTGTGGCCTCTACTTTGGCCATCCCGAGGCCAAATATTTCAACGTGGGGAAAATCGACCAAGATCAAATCAAGAGCTACGCTAAGCGTAAAGGTATGACGGTACAGGCGATCGAGCGATTGCTTGCAAGCAACATGGCTTAAGACATGTAAAGGTTTTAATATCCCCCGAAACAGACTGATAATTTTTGATGCCGCTGGAACCTTGATCCATCTGAAGCTCAACGTTGGTTTAATTTACTCCCAATTATCCCAACGTATTGGCATAACCGTGCCCAGAAAGACTATCGACTCGGCTTTTCATGAGGCGTTTAAGACGGCTCCAGAAATGGTTTTTCCAAATATTAGTTTCGATGAAGTAAGAGATGCTGAAAGGAATTGGTGGAAAGAACGCGTCAAAGAAACTTTTGAAGGCGCAAATGCATCGATACCTGAAGAGCTATTCGAAGACTTTTTTAACCTACTTTGGAATTATTTTGGAAAGGCCAAGACATGGAGCGTCTCAGACGAAATACGACCTTTACTCTTAAGATTAAAGAAGGAAGGATACCAACTAGCCATCTTATCAAACTTTGATCTTAGACTTCTCAAGATCTTAGAGGGTTTGAACCTTGCGGATATGTTCGACGAAATTGTCCTGCCATCTTTTGCGAGGGCCGCAAAACCTTCTCCCGAGATTTTTCGTTATTGTCTTGAGCGGCTTCATGTCCTCCCCTCACAGGCCATTTATGTGGGCGATGATCCGAAAAAAGATGTCGAAGGTGCTAAAGGTGCGGGCATTCAGGCGATTAACATTCAAGAGCTTGCTACGCTTGGTGAGCTTCTAGAAAAGGCCAAAGAAACCTTAGTTCCCTAAACCGAGTGACTGCAATCTAGCTACGGAGATTTACAATGGCTGATCCTCTCGTGACGAAAAACATCTTCCAAGAACGATTCGGGATCGACGAAACCGTCCTTGAAAAGATTTTAGGAACAACCCTCGAAAGAGATGTCGACTACGGAGACCTCTACTTCGAACACACTTCCCAGGATTCCGTTTCACTCGAAGAAGGAATTGTAAAATCTGGCGATAGACAAATTTCTCAAGGCGTCGGGATCCGCGCTCAAAGCGGAGAGCGGCAAGGATATGCTTATTCCGATGAGATTACGGTCTCCAGCATGACCCTTGCCGCGACCGCAGCACGCGCGATTTGTGAAAAGACCGCAAATTCTAACTCTATTTCGGTATCGCCTATCCAAAGCGTGCCCACCCCTCTCTATTCCGGAGAACAACTTTCAAGCGACATATCGATCAAGCAGAAGACATCTCTCCTGGGAGAAATCGATGCATATGCACGTAGACTTGACCCACGTATTGTAGAGGTAATGGCGAGTGTGGTGACTCAAAATCGAAATATGATGATCTTTGCAAGCGATGAGGACCCAAAGAGCGACATTCAACCCCTGGTTAGGCTGAATGTTCAAGTAATTGCGGAGGCTCAAGACGGCTCACGCCGAGAGGTGGGATATCAAGGGTTTGGAGGACGCTACAGTTTCGATCGTCTTACAGAACCCAACGAATGGAAAACTGCAACGGACGAAGC
>CAYOGP010000193.1:0-4394 GCA_964403555.1 uncultured Spirochaetales bacterium
GGTCCCAGCTTCCGTTTTTGAAAGCGAGTAGTTAATTTTCACGCGTCCCCTACTTCCACCTTTTTTGTCTGCGCCGTCACCTTCGATCGAACCTCTATTGGTCGACGCATCCGAAACATGGCGCGCCTCGCCTTCAAAGCGTGCGGAAATCGGACCAATTTTGAGAGCAACCTCTCCTCGATATGTGTCTTCACCCATTACCTCTAAAAGTTTTGCGCCTGGGAGACAATTAACCACCTCCGGAACATTTTCAAAGAGTTTCCAAACCTCATCGATCGGACTCGTCACTTCAAAATCTTGTTCTACCTTCAACTTTCTTATCCTTCCTTCTTCTCGATCGCTGCCAAAACTCGTTCAGGAGTCATCGGCAACTCACTGACCTTCACTCCAAACGGAGACAATGCGTCCTCAATAGCAGATGCAAGTGCAGTTGGCGCCACCAAACGCCCTCCCTCCCCAGCACCTTTTATTCCGTACTCGGTAAACGGTGATGGCGTTTCGTGATGATAAACCTCGATATCGGGAACTTCGTGAATCGAAGGCAAGAGATATTCGCCAAACGTAGAACTCAAAAGTTGACCTTCATTATCGAATACGCATTCCTCCATAAGCGCTGCCCCAATACCTTGCGCGATCCCACCGACAACTTGACCAACCAAACCCTGTGGATTGACGACCGTGCCTGAATCGTGAACGGCTACATATCGGATTATCTCAATGGCGCCCGTTTTGATATCCACTTCGACAATCGGAATGTGGCATGCATGTGCAACTATCGGATAAAAACTTCCCAAGTCAGTTCGCTCCGCGTTGGGTTGAGTCGCATACGGGTGAGCGTAATTATAGAGAACCGTAAGACCGCCTTCTTCGGACTCTGGCAGATCTAATTGAAAAAGATGCGCCTGCATCGCAAGGTCACCTATAGAAATTTCCCCAATTCCTTCTTTTCTTCTAACAACCCCCCTACTAACCTCGAGCGCTTCGGACGATTCGCCCATCGAATGCGCAGCTATCCGCAGAAGTTTCTTTTTAAGTTTTTCAGATGCGCCGACAGTGGCCCCCGCGAGCATCACGGTTAACCTACTCCCTCCTGGCCCTGCAGAGAGAAGGCCAGAACGAGAAGTACCTAACTCGACTGATACGAGTTCAGGATCAATACCGAATTCCTCCGAAATTACTTGGGTAACAACAGTTTCGGCACTTTGCCCCCAAAATGGAGACCCGATTGTCGCAACGAATCCACCCGTCGCGTCAACGTGTAGTCTTAAACTTTCTGGAGTAGAGGTAAGTGGAAACGGCGGTTTTTCATAAAGAAACCACCACTCAGTAGCACTGTATGCGCTTCGTTCCTGACAAGTAGCCAGTCCGATTCCGATATACCTACCCTTTTCCCTAAGCTCCTCTTGCTCGGCCTTCAGAGCAGACATATCAGCCTTCTCTAAAGCTATCTCTAAAACCCGCTCGTAACTACCACTGTCGTAGATATTTCCGGTAGGAATCTTATAGGGGAATTCGTCGGGTGCAATAAAGTTGCGTCTGCGAATTTCTTCCCGTGCAATCCCTAGCTCTTCAGCCGCTGCATCGGCTAATCGCTCAATCGCAAAATTTCCTGGATCCGACCCTGCTCCTCTGAAAAAACCCTGTTGGTCTTTATTCGTAAGTATACATTTCAAATCGTACTGCAGACTTCCAATCCGATAAGGACCTACGGGTTGGGCAAGAGCGTTACCGTGTGGCCCATGCGCGAAGCGAAAATATGCACCGTAGTCGTCTAGAATCTTAAGCCTTAGACCTAAAAACTCCCCCTCATTGCTTACCGCCAACGCAGCCTCATACTCTCGATCCGGGCCAACATTGTCACATGAAGAAAGATTGTCGACACGATCTTCTATAAACTTTACGGGACGTCCTGAAGCCTTGGAAAGAGCGCCTGCGAAAACCACACATTTAGAGAGAACGTGTTTACTACCGAAGCTACCGCCGACCAATGTAGGAGTCATTTTCAACTGGTGAGTCTTTACACCCAACATTTCAGCGTAAACCCAAGGAATAAAATTATACATGTTTGTGTTAGACCAAACTTCCATATTGCCAGTCGAAGGTTCGAAACTAGCAACCGCCCCGCCCGTTTCGATCGGCTGCGCACTCATTCGGTGCCAACGTAACTTGCGGCGTATTATGTGGTCGGCTCTTGCAAAGTCATCTTCGATCGGTCCAAAGTTAAAGACCTTTTCGAAAACAACGTTATTTGCCAAAGTATCGTGCACTTTTGGAGCTGAAGGCTCCATTGCAGAAAACATATCCGCAAGGGCGGGAAGAGGTTCATATTCAACTTCAATCAGTTCGCAGGCATCCTCTGCAATATACCGATTGGTAGCAGCTACAATTGCAACTGCCTCTCCCGCAAATCTAACTTTGTCGATCGCTACCGCATGTTGAGGCACTTGCTCTGCACAGAATGAGGCGTTAGCCCCAACGTACTTGGCTGCATCAGAACCACTAAGAACGGAAACTACACCTTTCAGCTCTCTCGCCTTAGTCGCATCTACGTTGATAATTTTGGCGTGTGCGTAGGGACTTCGTAAGGCAGCTGCATGCAGCATTCGAGGTAGTTTGACATCATCTATATACACCCCACGGCCCGTAAGGATTTCGGGATCTCGCTTCCTTTGGACACTTTTCCCTATCCAACCGTGAGTCTCACCTGGTGCTCTAAGTGGCATACGATCTCCCCTCACGTAAATTCTTAGTAGGTTTCAAAAGCCCTCCTACTAAAGGTTCCCATGGAGTAGCTCCTCTGTAAACCGAAAACAACGACGATCACACCCTGTAATAGCCGAGAGGATTGTAAAGGCTATGCTGACACCGTAAACGAATTACCATCTTGGAGAAACTTTTGAGAGACGGTCCGCTAAAAGCTCTAGCAATCCTGCGACAGGCTGAAGAGTTTCTATCGGGCGTTACCCTCGCAGGGGCACTTGGCGTGTCAAGAGCTCAGGTCCATAACTATGTTAAATCACTCAGAAAGGAAGGCTACGAAATCCCGGGGGATGCTGGGACCGGGTATCGCCTCTCCTCTGTTCCTGATCGTCTCTTTCCTCAAGAAATTCTCCATGGCCTTAAAACACGTTGGCTTGCACAATCGTATCGCCACTTCGAAGAAGTCGAATCAACAAACAACGAGGCATTTAAATGGGCCGAAGAGGGGGCTCCCCATGGTGCAACGATAACTGCAGAAGCTCAAACTGCGGGGAGAGGCAGAAGAGGCCGATCTTTCTTTTCTCCTTCGAGAAGCAATCTCTATACATCGATCGTTCTTCGAACATCGATGCAAGCTCAGCACCTACCTACGTTAATGCTCTCTGCGGGTGTCGCAGTAGCTGACGCAATAAACGAAGTACTTAAAGATTCCAAGCGAATTGGAATCAAATGGCCCAACGACGTTCTCATCGATGGATTAAAAGTCTCAGGAATTTTACCCGAATCCAAGGTAGACGATAACCAAGTCACCTTTATAGTCTTGGGAATCGGGGTTAACTTAAATACTCCTCGAGAGGATATGCCGAAAGATTTTCGCGATCTTGCTACCAGCTTGTGTAGTTCATTCAATCAACCGATCGATCGAATTGCTTTTACTCAAATATTATATTTTCATCTTGAAAATGTAATAGAACAACATCTCGCGGAGGGATTCTCCGCTATTCGATCCGACTACGAACGTTATTTCCACATGAACGGAAAAGACGTCCAGATAAGCGACTTCGATGGGAGTCTGGACCGGGGGAGGGTTCAAGGAATAGCTGATTCAGGTGCGCTATTGATAACGACTAGTACCGGTGAAACAAAAACGTTCTTGGCAGGCGACGTCACTCGTCGCGTGCCAGGTCGTTAAACCACTGAACGGAGATCAGATGAAACTTGCCTTGAGCCTGGGTTATTCCGGAGCAAGATTGGATATTCCAACGCAAAGAATCCTACTCGCTGAGCGTCTCGGATTCCATTCAGTGTGGACAGCGGAAGCTTACGGATCAGACGCTATAACTCCCCTTGCCTACCTAGCAGGCAAGACGACCAAGATAAAATTAGGTACCGCCGTTATTCAAGTAGCAGCCCGATCTGCCGCTGCTGCTGCAATGGCGATAGGAACTCTAGACTCCCTTGCAGGTGGCGGAAGAACTATCTGCGGCGTCGGAGTTTCGGGACCACAAATCGTAGAAGGGTGGTATGGAGAACCATGGGGGAAGCCTTATCACCGTATAAAAGATTATGTAAATATTATGAGAAAAGTATTCGAGCGAAATGAACCAGTGACTCACGACGGCAGGGAAATCTCTTTACCTTTCATTGGGGAAGGTTCCACGGGACTAGGCAAGCCCCTGCGATCTATTTTGCAT
>CAYOGP010000194.1:0-4386 GCA_964403555.1 uncultured Spirochaetales bacterium
TTATTTTGGTTATCCTTTTGGACACGGCTTTGTTTACTACGTTCCGAGCCCCGAACATGGGTCAACACCTGGGAAAAGAAGAATTAATTGGGCGTTTCATGAGACAATTGCAGATAAAGATGTTCCTGGAATTGTTCCCGACGAAGATGGTTACGTGAGGACAGGCCTGCGCCCGGGGGCAGCGAGTCAAGCGCAGGTTCAATACTGCCAGGCGATAGCCAAAAAATATTTCCCTCCATACTTTTCCGAAGTTGTGGAGAAGACCCAACAACCGTTTATCCAACCCGTTATGGAAGCTTGCTCTCCGAACTATGTCAAAGGTAGAGTCTGCTTGATAGGGGACGCGGCCGTGCTTTCACGGCCGCATATTGGAGGGGGTGCAGGCAAAGCATTGGATGATGTTCTTTCTTTAGTCGACCATCTTACCGGAGAAACTTCTTTAGATGTCGCCCTGTCCAATTTTGAAAAAGAACGAAGCGTGTTCGGTAAAGAAGTTTTTGAATTAGGTGCCGCACTCGGCAAGCATCTCGTGGAAGCCACTCCCGACTGGGATGTCATGGATCATCAATCTATGGAGCAATGGTGGGAGAAAGTCATTGGTGATCGCTATTGGTTCTGGATTAATGAAGTAGATTCGACACATCCCTACAGCATTGACTCCAAATCCTAAAGGGCTCGGCCAAGTCGATTACCACTTATTCCAATGCATGACTTCCTCAAGCGGTTTTCTGCGCACAGGCCCAAAAGATCGCTCGGGATAGCCAACGGCGGCACAAAAGCAGAGGTGGACGTCCTCGGGAACGGAAAGTTCAGATCGAATGGCATCCTCAGCGACCATCTGAAAAGTCGTAAAGGTAGATCCAATACCCATAGAGCGTGCAGCTACGATCAGGTTCTGCGCCGCAGGGTAAATTGTGGAATGCATGAACTCGATTGAGGGTTCATGGGGTGGGTAAATTTTGCGTGCAGCGCCAATAATCCATGCTGGGACATTAGAAAAGTTCTCCGCTAGATGAATGGCTCCTTTGTACATGCGGTCACTTACAGGATCTATATCATCAGGTAAGTTTTCGAAAACTGGAGCCATTCCACTCGCTACCGCCTCGCCGATAACTTTTTTAATATTCGAATCCGTTAAAACGATGAATTCCCACCCTTGACTGTTTCCTGGACTCGATGCGCGAGTAGCCGCGTAGATAAGGCGTTGCAGATCCGCCTCTGGGATCGGATCGGATTTTAGGTAACGCATGGCAATGCATGTTTCCATAGCCTCAATTACATCCATCAGGTTCTCCTTTTTAGAGTCGCAGGATTAATCACCGCAAAGAATTTGTCGCAAAGTTTTGCCCGTACCCTTTTTACCACGGAGGGTGCCAGCTAGGTGACAAAAAAGATCTAAATCGGATAAATCAGCGAGTTCGGCACGATCACAGAATCAAAAATACAATGTAGTTTCGTAAACACAAAGCCGGACTCTTCTTGGATAAGATTTGCATCGTATCGACCTACTTGAAGAATTTTAGTTTCTTGATCAACAATCGTCTCGAAGACACAATAATTAGCGATCGCTTTGAGATCGTCTTCAGAGTGATCGATTCGTACGCCGCTTATAATGTGCCTTGTGAAGCGCGGCTCGTACATCATAGTTTCTTCGACACCAAAAACACGATCTCTTAACATCTTTCGGCTTTCGCAGCGCACTGTGGCTAATGGAAAGCCTTGATCAAAATTTTCACGAGAGATGATCTGATATTCGGCATCAGTTGCGAAGCAAGCAAGAAATTTGTCCCAATCTCCAGCATCAATTGCTGCACCATAGGAATCGAGGAAGTCTTGGACTTCAATTAGAAGAAGAAGTAACTCTTCGCGCGACACTAAACTAATCCCATAACTTTTCGATAATACCCGTAAAAACCCCGAATCGCTGACTCGGTTACCATGTGCTCTTCTTCACTAGTTCCGAGCCCACCCATTTCCATAATTCCCTCATCACGCTGATAAGGCACCACACCCTCTTGGCTAAACTTCATTACCTCACTGTCATCGGCAGACACAAACCCCGCTGCACCCATGAGATTTGCTTGTCGCAACCTTCGGCGCACCATTTCCTCATCATCGTCCTTGTAACCAAAGAACGTCCAATCCAACCGGAACTTATTCGGATTTTGAGGAACAATGTGTCGCATGGCGAGGGTATTCGATTGTTGTTGTATTATCAGATTAGGCCATAGCGTCTGCATTACGACTGTTGCAGTGCCAGGGAATTCTCTTTTCGGATCGAGCAGTCTATCGTCATTTAGAATTAAATCTGTTTTTAAATTTTCCATATCTTTAGTAGCTGTCGTAGCTTTCTGATCTCCCTTGCTAGAGATCAAGCATGCATGCCGCCCGTAGTCATCCATGTGCACCGCGGAAGGCTGGTCAGCTCTAAAAAGACCGAAAGTAACCAAAAACACGTGTAACAAACTTGCGTGGTAGGGATCCTTGATGTTTTCGAACATTAACTTCCAATTTGCAGGAATATCTTGTCGCTGATAACCAAGAACTTGAAGTTCACGGCCATCAAAAACTCGGTCAAAATATCCAAGCATTCTTTCTCCAAGATAAGCTTCTATTGTCGAAGGGCTATCTGAAAAACTCGCAAACAGCACACCGTTACGTTCCGCTACTGAGAGTCGTCGTAAACCGTGGGCCTTCCTATCAAAATTTTCGGGCATACCTCCCTGGCCTTTCACGCCTCTCCGAAAGGGCACTCCAATCAAATCACCGGATAGATCGTAAGACCATTGATGGTATGGACACACAAAACGTTTCGTATTTCCAAGGCGTTCACGACAGAATTGGACACCACGATGCGCGCACCGATTTTCAAAGGCATAAAATTTTTCGTTCTCATCTTTGACGATCACAACGGGTTTATCGCCAACATATGATCGCTTAAAGTCGCCGGGATTGGGGAGTTCACAGCTCAGTGCGACGTAATTCCAATGGGGACCCCCAAAGACTTTCTCCTGCTCCCGTTTATAATTCGCAGGATCTGAATAAATCCAATAAGGGACCCGCGATATGCCCTCTTCAGGCCAGTTATCCGTGGCTGTCGGCTTTTGCAATGGAGCCTCCCTATCCTCAAGCAAATTTACATAAGGCATAGCCAATAAGTGCCTCTAGGGTATTCTCCATTCTCTTTTGGAGCAAGTAAGTATCAACTTGGAGTTATGAAGCAAAATGAGCGGCGAATCGGTTACTAAGCGTCTTGACGAAGTAGTTGACGACTTTGCGAGGACGGTCCCCTTCTTTTATGAGCCACTTACTCGGGGACGAGCAATAACTTTTGTAGAGCAACACCGGCTAAATACAAGACAAAGGAACACTGTGCTTAAGCTCCGGGTAGCCACGAACTGCCCTGACTGGGAAGTAAGAACGAGCATTCTTAAGGGCTGTACTCAGGAGGCGATCGCAGACTCAGAATACGGAGGCGGAAAAGCACATTGGGAAATACTCCAGGAGTTGGGTACCTACATCGACTTGGAACTCTCCGAAATTCAGACCGCTGAGCCGTTAAAAAGCACCAGACTCTGCTGGCTGGCTTGGGACTCTCTCATGAGCAACACACATTGGCTAGAAGGACTGATAGCAAACACCTGTGCCGAGCGCGTGAACGTTCCTGGTTACGGTCTAGGTTTGGTTCGGGAAAAAGGTTGGTTCGGTATGGAAAGAGAACGCTGGAGGCAACTCTTTTCCCTAACAGAAGAACAACTTGATTTCTTTTCCCTTCACACTGAGGCTGACATCGAACATTCTGATCTCGGTTGGAACACGGTTGCAAAGCACGCGACTAACCTCGGAATGGAGGACGCCGTTGTCGAGGCGTGTCGGCTGAACCTGGTAGTTTGGGGGCAGTATCTCCAAGGAATTGCCGACTACGGCGATTTGCGAGATTAATTTCCCTCTAACGCAACTTTTTCAATCTCTTCCTGTGACATGCCAACCTCGGACAAGACTTCAGCCGTGTGTTCTCCAAGTGCAGGTATTGGGCCCGTATGCGTCAGCGGATCGCCGCGAAAGGTCACTGGCGACGCAACCGCAGTCATTTTCTCCTCAACTTCCCCAGCCGGAATTTCAATAAAACCTCCGGCTGCGTGTAGCTGTTGGTCTTCGACAACCTCGGCAAGACTTTGTGCTGGGGCCCACCAAACATCCTCTGCATCAAAGCGTTTAGCCCAATACTCTCTCGGTTGGGTTTTAAAACCCCGATCGAATTCCGCCACAAGATCCTCGGAATGACGCTTCCGCGATTTAGCGTCTTTAAACCTTTCATCCTCAGCTAGCTCTTCACGACCAAGCGCCCGAAGAACGCCTGGAAAGTGCCTTTCAGCCTCTAGACCA
>CAYOGP010000195.1:0-4376 GCA_964403555.1 uncultured Spirochaetales bacterium
CGGGTATTGCTCTTGCCGTGCGAGTGGAATCAGGTCTCGTCAGAACAGTTCTTGAGGTTTCCGATCGGGTAGTTCTTCAAGTTTTCTCTGCAGATGATTTCAATCTAATTGACGAAATAAAAGAATTTTTAAGCGATGGCAAGTGCTTGGAAATTGAACTCATACACCAAGAAGAAGAACTGTTCGACTTAAGCTTTCTGAAGAGTTTGCACGAGAAGTATCGTGCCCAAATTATAATCTCGATTTCTTCGGACTTTCCAGTACAGGCAACTCGTATGTTGTCGAGCCGTCTTAAGTCTCTTGGGCTCTTTTTGCCAATCGTTTTAAGACAGGATTCTGAGACCCTCGAGCCTTTTGAATCTCGACTGATTTCCACTTCAAGCAATTTGGGATCGCTCCTCTGCGATGGCATTGGTGACTGTATTTCAGTCGGAGGGTTCTCAACTCTCGAAGAGAAGATTGGGGTAGCCTATAGAGTCCTTCAGGGTGCGAGGAGAAGAACGTCTTGGACCGAGTTTATTTCTTGCCCTTCTTGCGGAAGAACACTTTTTGATCTGGAGGAAGTAACTGAGCGTGTCAGGGTGAAGACATCTCATCTTTCAGGTCTCAAGATCGCGATTATGGGTTGTGTCGTAAATGGACCGGGAGAGATGGCCGACGCGGACTTTGGATACGTAGGCTCGGGTTTTGGAAAGGTAAATCTTTACGTTGGTCAGGATTGTGTCGTTCGCAATATTCCGGAGCTAGAGGCACCCGACCGTCTGGTTGATTTGATTAAAGAAAGAGGTCGCTGGATTGATGCCGCACAAGACGGGTAAGCGATGGATCTAGTTCCCTTCGATCCACAACTTAACGACTTCGTATGCTCTGAGTATTTCTGTGTTCTTAAGCAACTCGTGTTCTTCTCCAACGATGGCTACTGCCAACCACATAAGAAGACCAGCTATTAGGAAGCCTTCTGCTAACCCGAGAAGAGCGCCCGCAGTACGGTCTGCTGGTCCAAGGCCAGCAGCGCGCAACCAGCTTTTAATGATTCGGCCTAACCAACCAACGGAGATAGCTACGAGCAGCCCCGTCGCACAGCCCAAAGCGACAATTAAAAACGTTTCGCCTGGACCATCGGTCCACAGCTGAGCGGCTTCTTTTCCAAGGATCGGGCCAAAAAACTTTGCCGAGGCAATAGCGAAGACTAAGGCGCTTATCGAGAAGATCTGTCGGATAGCGCCGAGCCACCCCCCGCGACCAGCGGCGATAAGAAGAAGAACAAGAGCAGCAATATCAATTCTTTCCACAGGAAGACATTCCTTTCGTGAAGGTAGTCAACGAGCTAATAAAACAGAATATGGCGTCGGGTTGAAAAACGATCGTCGCCTTTGCTCCTTCCAAATTAAATCACGGCTTTTTCGTGGTCGCACTTAGTTGCCTATTTGACGGGCCCTTCAGGGACAGACAGACCTCAGATCCTCTTCGGTTATCTTTTCATGGTGCCTAGTTCGCGGCAGGAATCGCATCCTGGGCGGCCTCCGCAAGCTCCGTTCCTTCGAAATGTTTCAAGATTATCTGGAAAGTTTTTTCAGCCTCGGCATCCAGGTTCATTTTTTGATAGCAAGTTCCGAGTTTAAATAGGGCGTCTGCGTCGAAACCAAGGCCAGGGAAACTGTCCAAGATTCCTCTATATCGCACCGCTGCACTCTGATATTCTTCGCGATCCATGTAAAAGTTACCTATTTGCATTTCGGACAAAGCTAGTCTGCCACGGAGTTCCTTCCATAATCTCTCCGATTCTTCGGCCTCGGGTGCGTCGGGGAATCTCCGCATCATCTCTTCGAGCTGGGCAATAGCTTGGTGCGTTGCGTCCTGGTCTTTAGTCGACTCGTGAGTTTGATTGTAAAGACACAGTGCGGACATCCATACCGTGAATGGCACTTTGGGATCGTCGGGGTGCAGATCTAAAAAGTCGCGATAATAAGATAAGGCTTCCTCGTAATGCTCTCTCTCAAAATAGGCCTGTGCTATCGCAAGCTCCGCTTTAATCGCGAAGTCACTGAAGGGGTAGTTGTCGATTATTTCCTGAAAAACATCAATAGCATCGAGATAGTCGGTTTCTCTAAAAAACCAGCTCTTGCGTCCCATTTCTAGGATTAAGTTCGCTTCCGTAAACAGTTCGTCCGCCGGCAGCATTTCCTCGTCAAAGACTTCTGCGACTGGTGGGCTTAGGCAGCCAGTAGAGTTGACCGAGATACCGGCGAGTAGGAATGCAGTCATCCCGCGAAGAAAGATGGTTACCATGCAGGCCGGAAATACTTTGGTTTTTGCGTCTTTCACGTGAGTTCCTTAAGACCTTTAGAACGTTGACCGTAACGGATTCTCTGAGACGGTGTCAATTTGCTATTGTGTCCGAGATGAAACGAACGGCCTAGTTTGCTACGTACTAGCCGTCCAAACTCCCCGAGGGTATTTATATGACGTTAGAGGAAAAAAAGCCGGTATTAAAGGAATCGAGTGGCTCGGTGACGGGTATGGAAAATATGCGTTTCGACAGGCGCCTGGCCAATCGAAGGGGCTGGGTGGACAGAGCATCCCTGGAAGATTTCATCGAGAAACTACCGGATGTCAGTCATAAGGGGGAGTTGATCTCAGAGGAGGTTGAACCAGAGACACCCGATAATGCCGATTTGCAGGCAAGTCCCGACTTGGTGCCTCAAGATCCTTCCGATGATTTTCGTTGAGTTTGATTCCCCAAGACTTGGATAATCCGGCGCAGATTGGAATATGATAAAGGCTAACTGGACCGAAGCAGCCGAGAAGAGATTAGGGCTCCTAGCAGATTTTCTAGATCCATTAGATTTAAATCCCCACTTTATAACTTCGCTGGGAGTATTTGTATCCCTGGGCGGAGCGATAGCTTTCGCCCACGGATATCTTGTCGCGGGAGCCCTGCTGGCAATTGGTGGAGGGGTTTGTGACTTATTCGATGGAGTCATCGCGCGTCGTCAAGGCCGAGAGTCAACCTTTGGTGGTCTGTTGGACTCTGTGGGAGACCGGATTGTGGACGTTTCGCTCCTTCTTGGGCTGTGCTTTCACTATGGAGCTACCGACCGTCACTTCTGGGTCTTCATATCGTACGTCGCGCTAGTGGGGTCTGTATTGGTTTCTTACGTTAAGGCGAGAGGTGAGGTCGATGTTGCGGGCCTGGGGGTGGGCTTCCTCGAGCGAGGGGAGAGGATTGGGCTTTTAGTGCTTGGAGGACTTTTTAGCATAATGCCCTTGGCGTTAATTTTGCTGGCCCTGGGGGCCTGGTTTACCGTTTTTCAACGGATGACCCTAGCTTATGAGAAAATGGAACAGCTTGATTCCGTCCAGCTTCGGGAGCAAGCCGATCAATTGGTAAAGATTGAGGAAGACACGAATGACTGACGAAAAGAACGAAGGAAAAGGCTTTACGATCGTTGACAAGAGGGGGAGGGCTGAAGAGGAGCCCGAAGAGCCAAATTCGGCTGTCGATAGTCAAGAATTGCCCAAGGCAGACTTCAACACATTTTTGCTGTCATTAGGTACATCGGCATTGTACCACCTGGGATTTGTCAAAGACCCCGAGACTGGTGAGGCAGCGGAGGTGAATAGGCCGATTGCCAAGCAAACGATCGATACGCTTGAGCTTCTTCAAGAAAAGACTAAAGGCAATCTTGATGAGCAAGAAACGCAACTGCTGCAGAACCTTCTTACTGAACTTCGAATGAGATTCGTTGACGCCGGGAAGTGACCCTGGGAGTTCAGTGCAGCCTAGATCCTTTCACCTTGCTCATGCGAAACTTAACCTTGGGCTCCGTATCCTTGGTCGACGTAGCGATGGTTATCACCTCATAAGTAGCTTGTTCGTTCCGATTGAGCTGGCCGACCGGATTTCTATCGATTTAGGGGGAGGAGATCTAATCAGCTTGGAGATCAACGGTGTATCTGACATGCCTAACGGTCGGGAGAATTTGGCAGTGCGTGCTGCAGAAGCTTATATGGACCTCCTTGGTACGCGCCGGGGTCTCATGATCGGTCTCCATAAACTAATTCCTATCGCTGCTGGCTTAGGAGGAGGGTCCAGCGACGCGGCAGCTGTGCTCCATTCTCTCCAGGAACTTGTGCCTGGGGTTTCCAAGACATCTCTTCTCGACATCGCTCAGGATTTGGGCAGCGACATCTCCTTTTTTTTAAGATCTCCGCTCACAGCCGCGTGGGTGTCGGGGGTTGGTGAGGTTGTTGAGCCTGTAAGACGAGATCTGCCTAATCTGTTTGTAGTGATTGTTAATCCAGGCCTACCTTTGTTGACTGAGAGAGTTTTTAAAACCCAAGCGGCGCTTTCTAGGAGAGACTCCGCGTTGACG
>CAYOGP010000196.1:0-3492 GCA_964403555.1 uncultured Spirochaetales bacterium
AAGAGCGCCGATATCCCAAGCGATATGGCGCTTCCATTCCGGAGAAGCAAGCCCTAGGGTCCCTAGTTTGGTGGGGACGCGATTGCTTGCATGGTCACATGTTAAAAAGAACGGTGAAGTTCCGTTTTCTCGGACAGTGGTGACAGAGTCCGGCTCGTCGCTCGCCAGAAGTGGAGGCATCTCAACTTTTCTCATCATACAGTTCGGGATGTTTGTATCTCTCATGCCAACCAAAGCCTTGCCATGTGGTTAATTTTTTAGGTGGTATCTTGATCGTCCAGCAGGGCTCAACATTTACGGAGCCTCGATACTCATTTGCTTTTTCACCAAGGTATCGTGGGCCAGTAAAGTTTTCTCCGATTATATTCCATTGAGACTTTTCACCGTTCGGAAGAAAGGGCCCCACTTCCCGTTCGACTACCTCGGCAATTCCCTCACAAATTACTTTACGGATGGGTGGAGTAGGTTCATCAACGACTAAGGAGACGCGTGGGTCCTGGGCGATATAATGGGCCCATTCCGAGCGAGCTCGGCCAACAATCCAAAAAGCGTCACCGTCCCAGTGATACCAAAGAGGAATGATATAGGGCCATCCATCGGGCTTAAGACAAGATAGACGTGCTAACCATGGGCCGGAAAGAAAGTCGTCAATTTCTTCGGAAGACATGCCGCCGAGTTTGTTTCCTCGCCAATTCAATTTGCTCTCCTTAATAGGAACCATACTACCCAGAATAATAGAGACCAATGTGGGTTTCAGTAGCTCCACCACCCTTGATGGGTGTTGCTACAAGTCTTCCACATTGGTGCTGTAAGGACCACTAAGGATTTGAGCTATCTGGGGTGATGCTTGGGTATTTAGAATTAAATCGTCTTTTAAAGAGGTCAGAGACTGGGGTAGTCTTTGCCAGTCCTGGAGGTAGCGAGCATGGGTAAAACAAGCGAGGAGCTGGCTACCTCAATACGAATTCCTTATAGCCGTTTGCAGCAGCCTCTTTAAATTCCTTTCGATATTCGGGCAGGGTATTGGCATACATCTGAATGACTTGGGCTTTTCCGGGTATATTTCCCCCGTTGAACCAACTTTTTGTGTTCGTAGAGAATAACAAGGTTTGCGAGCCGATTTCTTCTTTATGATCAACCCACTTCTGTTCTGCTTTTAAAGAGGGGACTATACTTGAGAGGTTTTGTTTACGGACATAGCCGATACAGTCAGTGATCCATTCGACCATCATTTCTGCGCAAACCGTATAATTAATGAAGGCCGAGCTAGCCCCGATAAAGAAGTTGGGAAAGCCTGCCGCTTGAATGCCTAAGTAGTTTCTGGGTCCGTCCGCCCATTTTTCTTTGAAAGATTGGCCCTTTTCGCCTCGGATATCGATCCGCGTGAGCGGTCCGGACACCGCATCGAAACCCGTTGCATAGATAATGACATCGAACTCATACTCCGCTTCCTGTGTTTTTACGCCGGTGGCCGTAATACTTTGAATGGGGGCGTTACGTATGTCCACCAGTTTGACATTGTCACGATTGAAAGCTTCATAATAATGAGTCTCGAGAGGAGGTCGTTTGGATCCAAAGAGATGGTCAGTTGGCACTAAGAGTTCCGCTACCTCGGGGTCGTGCACGCGCTGACGGATCTTGTTCCGGACAAACTCCGAAAACGTTTCGTTCGCTTCTGCATCGGTGAAGATATCATGAAAGTTTCCCAACCATTTCGCAAACCCCGGCTGGGTCCATAGCTTCTCGTAAACAGCAAGTCGCTCTTCTTCTGATACTTCAAGAGCAGAGCGAGGATCGAAGTCATGTGCAAAACCGAGAGGTGTTTGGCGGCATTTTTTGTGAATGGCTGGATAAGTTGCTTTCCAGTGAGCTTGAACTTCTGGGTCGACTTCCGAATTCCGACAAGGGGCCGCGTAATTGGCCGTTCGCTGGAAAACCGTAAGATGTCCGGCTTGCTCGGCGACGATTGGGATAAGTTGTATGGCTGTAGCGCCCGTGCCAATGCAGGCTACGCGCTTGCCACTGAAATCCACCTTTTCCTTGGGCCAATTGGACGTGTGAAACGACTCTCCACCGAAGTTTTCCACGCCCGGAAAGGCAGGGACGTATTTTGCCGACAAGACACCCACTGCTCCAATGAGAAACTGGGCTCGGGCACTTTGGCCATCTTCAACCTGAACCTCCCAAGAAGAGGCACTCTCGTCGTAAACCGCGGAAGCGACCCGTGAGTCGAGTTGGATGTCCTTCCTCAGGTTGAATTTATCCGCAACATAATTCAGGTAGCGCTCATTTTCCGGTTGCCCAGAATAATGTTCCTTCCAATCCCATTCCTGTAAAAGTTCTTCCGACCACGAGTAGCAGTAGGTTTCGGTTTCCGAATCGAACCGACATCCGGGGTAGCGATTCCAATACCAGGTTCCCCCTACACCTTGAGCATCCTCGAAAACTCTTACCGTCAGACCAAGTTCCCTCAATTTGTAGAGTTGGTACAGTCCCGAAACGCCAGCGCCAATTATAATGGCATCGTATTCCTCTACGTTGGTCGTGTTCATAGGCTTGATTGGGTGGTTATTATTCATTCCTTAGCTCCACTGCGTTCCTGACGCGTTAGCTGGTAGTAGTAGTCTGGAAATCAGATTCCCTGTATTAGTTCCGATATGTTGGTCTCAAGATTGTCCAAAACCTTCTTAACAAGTTCGCCCCTCGCGACTTGTTTGTTGTACGCATAAGCTGACGCGTCCAGTGTTGCTAGTCTTTCCGCTTCTTCTAGTGCCGTATTCAAAACGGTATCCGCCGGGGACAAGCGGTCCAGGAAGCCAACGGCGATGGCCTCTTCGGGGCTATACAACTGTCCTTGAATGATGGATGTTGTGAAATGACGTTTGGATAATCTTTCTCGAGCGAACATGAACCCAAACTCAGACATGGGCAGCCCGAGAGAGACTTCATTCAGGCCGATCTTGAAGTCGCCCTTAGAACCTATGCGCGTATCGCTGGCAAGCAGCATGAATGCTCCGGCGGCCATTGAGTGACCGGTACTTGCGGCTACCACGGGCTGCGGATGCAGAAAAAGCTTCAGGAGCATCTTTGCCTCCTCGGTGACTAATTCTAACGCGGCCTTTGGACCGGATCGGAGTACCGAAAGGTCTACCCCGGCAGAAAATTTACCTGGACGTCCCGTTAACACGACGGCTTTGGCGTCATCCTTGGCCTTGTCTAACGAAATGTTGATGCCTTCTATCAGGGCGTGGTTGAGGGCATTGGCTTTGCCGTCGTCTAGACGAATAATGGCAAGGGATTGTTCTACCATGTAATTGACTGAATTTCTAGCCATCCATTGTCTCCGTTTTACTTAGTAGACTTCAAAATACTCGCGTTGCTCCCAGTCGGTTACGTGAGAAAGGAATCGGTCAATTTCGGATCTTTTCAAAGCTAGAATGTAGTCAATAAAGCGGTTACCAAATTTGTTACGAAAAAATACGTCGTTGCTGA
>CAYOGP010000196.1:3502-4371 GCA_964403555.1 uncultured Spirochaetales bacterium
GCTTCCATTAGTGATCTCGGTAACAGCTGATTCTGTGATTCGTAGGGGGCTAAGTCTGGTTCGCCGGGATCTATCGAAGAAGCGATGCCGTCTAGACCGGCTACGATTTGAGACGCCATATAAAGGTAAGGATTCGCGCAGGGCTCTCCTGCGCGGTTTTCGATGTGAGTGGCTGGATCCTCACCTCCGCCTACGATACGAAGCATGGCACCTCTATTTTCTACCGCCCAAGTAATTCGATCCGGTGCAAAAGAGTTTGGTCGAAAGCGCTTGTAACCGTTAATAGTCGGAGTGGCAAAGATGGAGCCTGCAGCTGCATGTTTTAAGAGTCCTCCTACAAAATGTCGACATAAATCGGTAACTGTCTGTCCGTCTGTAGAAGCGAATAAGTTCTTACCATCCTGAAGGTCGACCAAGCTTTGATGGAGATGCCAGCCACTTGAAAAGAAATTAGGGAGGGCCGGGCGTGTCATAAATGTGGCGTGGTAACCTCGCCTTCGGCAAATCTGTTTGACAGCACTTCGAAAGAGGACCATATCATCGGCGCTGCCTATTCCTCGCCGCGGGTCGAAAGTAAATTCACATTGTCCAGGACCCCATTCGTCTTCCATTGTTCTCAATGGTAAGCCGAGAAGTTCGAGTTGATCGCGTAGCGGGTCTAAAAGGTGTGTGATCTCGTCTTGGCGGTCATCAGTCAGGTACTGAAATCCATGTGCGATAACACTTACTTCTGGCGGATCAGGTGGATAGCCCGCTTCTTCGGGTCGTAATTTAGCATCTTCAAGTTTTGTTATATAAAATTCTACCTCCAATCCCGAAAGGTAGTCATAGCCAAGGTTATTCAGCTCTTTTAGGGAATTTCTGAGAAT
>CAYOGP010000197.1:0-1199 GCA_964403555.1 uncultured Spirochaetales bacterium
CGCACTAGACCTTGCCACTCACTATCCGAAACTGCTCCGGTGCTTATATAACCATCCGTTGTCTCGAAAATGAGATCCTGAGATAACGTCACCCTCTCCCCATCGACTCCCTTTCCTCGGAAAGTGTAGCCGGCCATTCCTTCCGTCCATAGGAATGAAATCATTGCGTCAATCATCGAGAGGCGAACGTGCTGACCCTTGCCCGTTCGTTCCCTTGCAAGTAGAGCGGCGGTAATTGCTTGGGCGGAAGTCATCGCGGTAAGGTTGTCCGGGACTATTAGTCTGACCATGTGTGGCCGGTTACTCTCTCTATCGCGTTGTATATCTGCCAGACCTGAGAGTGCTTGAATTATGGGATCGTATACTCGCTTGTTGGAATACGGTCCTTGTTCGCCAAAGCCACTAATGGAGACGTAAATTAACCTGGGATTGATTGTGCGGAGAGTCTCTTCGCCAATACCCATTCTGTCTGCGACTCCTGGTCGAAAGTTCTGAAGGAAGACATCCGCCTCGAGGACCATTTTTTTTAGAATTTCGAGACCCTTCTTTTCCTTTAGGTTTAGGGCAACTGACCGCTTGTTCCTATTGGCCGTTAAAAAGGTTGCTGACGTTCCATTTCGTTTTGCTCCCAGAAAGCGGACGAGGTCCCCGGTACCGGGGACCTCAATTTTTATTACATCTGCTCCCTGATCCCCCAAGAGCATGGCTCCGAGGGGACCTGAAATCATGCTAGTAGTGTCAATGATGCGGTAACCATCAAGTGGACCGGGCATGTTGCGCTCCTTTGGCCGGGGGTTGGCTGTCCCCGATAATCTCGCAGAACCTAAGCGCTCTCAAAGCGCCAGGTGCCTCGTTTTGTCGGTTGCTTCAAGGCTTTTCTAAGTCTTGCAAGATACAGGCTTCGAGGCCACTCACCTACTCCAAATCTCTTAAGATGCGGGTTCTGAATTTGGCAATCGAGTATGCTGAAGTTCCACCTTGCGAGTTGTCTCGTCAGAGCGACTAAGGATGCGCTTGAAGCATTTGGCTCTAGAAAAAACATAGATTCGGCGAAAAATACACTCCCTAGAGACACTCCATAAATTCCTCCAACGAGCTGATTCTCGAACCACGTCTCGCAGGAGTGCGCAAAACCCAGCTTGTGCAGTCGGTTGTATGCTTCGATCATTTCCGAATTAATCCATGTTCCGTCCTGGCCC
>CAYOGP010000197.1:1209-4359 GCA_964403555.1 uncultured Spirochaetales bacterium
GGTACGGTTGCACACCTCGCCACTACTGTTTGGAAATCGCGATCGAGACTTAATTGGTAGTGGTTTCCACGGAGCCACCGCTCTAATCGCTTTGGCACGTGCAGCTCACTTGGGGCAAATGCAGCACGTGGGTTAGGAGAAAACCAGAGGATGGGGAGTTGGTCGTACCACGGAAAAAGACCAGAGGCGTAGCCAAGGATTAGACGTTCTGGGGATAAATCTCCGCCAACCGCGACAAGTCCGTCTTTTTCGGCATGATTGGGATCTGGGAATTGCAGTGTATTATCCAGCATGTAGACCGTCATAGTTAAAGATTACAGGGCCTTGCCCGGTTCGGTGAGGCCTTACCTTGCTATGATCGGTCTGCTCGGTTTCCCACAGATGCAATTAGTGGGGCGATAATGGGGATTAATTTTGAATTTTGAATTTTCTGAAGATCAAAAATTTGTTCAGCAAACGGCTAGGGAGTATTTGTCGGAGCAGGCAAGCTTGGAACTCTGCCGAACTGTCCTTGACTCCGACGAGGTCTATGCGCCCGATTTATGGAAAGGGGTCGCGGAGATGGGGTGGCTAGGCGCCGCGGTGCCGGAACAGTACGGTGGGGCTGGCTTGGGGCACCTTGAGTTGTCTCTCATTGCCGAAGAGAGTGGACGCAGTCTCGCGCCAATTCCTTTTTCGTCCTCAGTTTATTTGGCGACTGAGGCGCTCCTTTTGTTTGGGTCCGATGCTCAAAAAGATAGGTATCTACCCCGGCTGGTATCTGGTGAATTGGTAGGTGCTTTCGCTTTTTCTGAAGGGTTGGGCGAACCCGACCTTGCAGACTCAACAACTGAGTTTTCTGGTACCGAGTTGTCAGGAAAGAAATCGCCGGTTATGGATGGTGCGGCTGCGGATCTGCTTATCGTTCTTGCAAAGCAAGGAGATATTTTATCTCTTGTTTTGGTAGAAACCGATGCTGATGGGGTTTCTCGACGGGCATTGGCGAGTCTGGATCCTAGCAGGCCACTTGCATCTTTTGAATTCGATAACGCATCTGCGGAGATCTTAGGGGAGGCCGGTCGGGGCATTGCGTACTCCGAGAGACTGCTCAACCGAGCGGCGGTGCTTTTGGCATTTGAACAAGTCGGTGGCGCTGACAGGGCTCTGGAGATAACGAAAGATTTCACAATGGGCCGCTATGCCTTTGGTCGACCCGTGGCTTCTTTTCAGGTTCTAAAGCATCGTATGGTCGATTGGTACGGCGCGATAGAATTAGCCCGCTCTAATGCCTACTACGGTGCTTGGTCCCTGCATCACGATAACGAGGAACTCGCGGTTGCAGCTTGCATAGCCCGAGTTGCTGCATGTGAAGCAATTGATTTGGCGGGTGACGAGATCATTCAGATGCACGGTGGTGTGGGTTTTACGTGGGAGTACGATTGCCACTTGTTCTACAAGAGGAGCAAACTTCTTTCACTAGGGCTCGGCAGTGCTGCTCACTGGCGGGAACTCTTGATTCAGCGGCTTGAGGCACGAAAGTTTTAAGGAGAAAGGAACGACGATGGATTTTGACGATACACCGGAAGAAGCGGATTTTCGCAAAAAGGCCCACGAATGGCTATCCAAAAATGCTGAGGTACTTCCTCCTGATGCTACTGCTCCCATTATCCTCGGAGAGGGAGAAGATGAGGCTGCTATTGCGGACTGTAAAAGGTGGCAAGAGACTAAGGCAGATGCCGGCTGGACTTGTTTGACATGGCCAAAGGAATACGGTGGCCAGGGTCTCACGTCCATGCACAATGCCATCTTCAAATCCGAAGAGGCTAAGTTTCAAGTGCCAGCCGATGTCTATACAATTGGTTTAGGGATGTTAGGGCCCACACTGATGGCCCATGGCACAGATGAGCAAAAGGCCAAGTATATTCCACAGATGATTCGGGGTCAGGAGATCTGGTGTCAGCTTTTTAGTGAACCTTCGGCAGGTTCGGATTTAGCTGGGTTGCGTACAACGGCTGTCCGCGAAGGAGATGAGTGGGTTATAAATGGCCAGAAAATCTGGAGCACGGGCGCACATTTTTGCGACTGGGGGATGGTTGTTGCTCGAAGTGATCCTAATGCATCTAAGCATGCAGGACTGACGTACTTCATAGTTGATATGAACGCGCCCGGTGTCGAAGTCCGGCCGATTCGACAAATCAATGGAGCCAGTGGTTTTAACGAGGTCTTTTTTACCGATGCGCGTGTGCACGATGACAATCGCTTAGGAGCAGAGGGAGACGGATGGAGAGTGGCCTTGACGACTCTTATGAACGAGCGAGTAGCCATTGGTGCGGGCAGTTCTTCAGGACGCCTTGCGAGTCTTTTTGCGCTAGCGCGTGAAACTCAACTTAGAGGCAGTCCCGCTATTGAAGATAGCGCTGTAAGGCAAAGGTTGGCTGACTTTTACGTTAAGTCGAAGGGGCTGGTTAATACGGGGTACCGAACGCTCTCGGCAATTTCTCGAGGTGCAACCCCTGGACCCGAAGGATCGATTGGGAAGGCGATTGGTGCACCTATGGGTCAACAAATGGCTGCCTTTGCAATGGAACTTCAGGGTCCAATGGGTGCTGCGGTGGAAGGTGACGTAGTTCCACAGGAGGCTTTTTGGCAGGATACGTACTTAGGTATGCCAGGGATGCGTATCGCCGGTGGTACCGATGAGATTTTAAAAAATATCATCGCTGAGCGCGTCCTTAAGCTACCTCCAGAAATCCGGGTAGACAAAGATAAACCCTTTCGGGATGTTCCGACGGGTCCGCCTGGGAAATAATACCCTTCGAAGAGTCTCTGAAAGGATTGAATTAAGAATGTCTTGCAATGGCAAGGTGTTAAGTTTGCTTAAAGTAATTGATTTTGGACTGATTATGACACCCTTGGTTTGTCGCTCGAGAAAATTTATCGAGACAGTAAGTCAGAACCAAAATCGGCCGTTGGCTTATAAGTGATGGATTGGCTGACCCCCGCCCTTGTAATCCTGGCATGTCTGGTTCTGTCCGCTTTCTTTTCGGGAAGCGAAACGGCATTAATGCGTCTCGATAGTCATGACCTTTCACTAGACAATGACAAAGGTAAGGGCCCGACGGAAGTCGCGGTAAGGGACTTGTTGTCCTCAACTTCCCGTCTGTTGGTAAC
>CAYOGP010000198.1:0-4352 GCA_964403555.1 uncultured Spirochaetales bacterium
TTTCATCTACGGCAAGCTTTGCCTTTGAGAACTCTTGAAAGGTTCCTTGCTCAATCGACTTTCTGATTTCAGTCATTAAGCGAAAATAATGGTGTAAATTGTGAAATGTCGCCAAACGTCCAGCCAATTGATCTTTAACCCGAAACAAATGTCTCAAATAGGCACGGCTGAAATTTTGACAGGTATGACAAGAGCATTTCAGATCAGGAGGATCGCTTGATTCAGCAAACCGGGCTGCCTTTAAATTCAAACTCCCTTCCGATGTAAACACAACTCCATGACGACCGTGCCGAGTAGGGAGGACACAATCAAACAAATCTATACCTCGAGCGACAGCTCGGATAATGTCACTCGGCCGACCAAGACCCATCAGATAGCGTGGTTTGTCGTAGGGAGTGATCTGATCCGCTTCTTCAAGAACATCATCTCTAAGCAAAAGATCTTCGCCTAGCCCCAAACCACCATGTGCATATCCATCAAAATTTAAAGACACGATATGGTTAGCATTTTCACTTCGCAGAAGAGGGTGCTCACCGCCTTGGATTATACCGAAAAGGCTCTGTGAAGAATCTCGTTCTACTCGTAAAGACCGTTCGGCCCAACGATAAGTCCTCTCCGTAGCATCCTTAACTTGCGAATAACTCGGCTTACCTCCACCTCGATCCGCAACCGGCACACAATGGTCTAAAACCATTGCAATGTCTGAACTAAGGCTACGTTGAATTCTTATCGCATTCTCCGGAGTTAAATCTCGAAGTGTTCCATCCAGTGGCGATCGAAAGGAAACTCCGTTCTCAGTTATTGTAACCTTAGAGGAGAGAGATGTAACTTGGAAGCCACCGCTGTCCGTTAGCCATGGACCTCTCCAACCAGTGAAGCCGTGAAGCCCTCCGAGCTTTTGAACAACGCTCTCTCCGGGTCTCTCATGAAGATGGTATGTATTTGCTAAGACAATTTTTGCTCCGAGTTTCCTGAGGTCTTGTGCCGACACACCTCTAACCACGCCGTACGTGGCAACCGCCATAAAAGTAGGAGTCGAAATTTTTCCATGGGAAGTGGAGAGAATTCCGGTCCGCTCCTGATTTCCCTTTTTAATAACTGAAAAATGATTATTCATTTGATCAACATCGCATCGCCATAGGAATAGAAGCGATATTCGTTTTTGATAGCCTCGCGATATGCCGACAGTGTATTTTCTTTTCCTGCAAAAGCTGCAACAAGCAATAGGAGGCTAGAGCGGGGCAGGTGAAAGTTTGTCAAAAGCCCATCGATTACCCTGAACGAGTCACCAGGCTTTATGAATAAATCAGTCTCTCCGCTTTGAGGCATGAGAGGTTCCTGTCTCTTTGCGCAACTTTCGAGAACGCGGCAGGTAGTTGTCCCAACAGCAAAGATCTTTTTGCCTCGCCTTCTCGTTTTCTCGATGAGCTCGCACGTGATTTTAGGCAACTCGAAGCACTCTTTATGCAAAACGTTATTTTTAAAATTTTTCGGAGTGATCGGGCGAAATGTTCCTGAGGAAACGTGAAGGATAACATCGGCAATGAGCACACCAGCCTTCCTCAGTTCGCTATCAAGGATATTATCAAAATGCAATCCAGCCGTAGGGGCTGCTACTGAACCCGGAATTTTGGCATAGATCGTCTGATATCGTTCCTTGTCGATCGGTTCTGAAACACCATTTCTGATATATGGGGGCAGGGGGACCTCTCCGAAATTATAGGGATCTTCACCATCGAGCCTCAAAAGGACTTCTCCACCTTCGAAAACCTTGAGTATGCTTCCCGCTAATTCCGAACTATTGTGCTGTTTTGTTAACTTAAAAGTTATACCTGAGCGCAGTCGACCCTTCGTTTTAACGAGGGCTCTAAAAATACCGGCGTCAGCATCGGAATTTAAGATGAGTATTTCAATCTTTCCTCCTGTAGATTTATAACCTCGTAGGCGGGCAGGGACTACCGAGCTCACATTTCGAACCAAGAGGTCGCCCTCATCTAAAAGACTAGGAAGGTCGCAAAAATGATAATGCGACCGATGACCTTGTTCTCGATCGATAAGCATCAGTCGAGAGAATCTCCTCACTTCATGGGGGTATTGTGCAATTCTTTCTTCGGGGAGAAAGAAATTGTATTCATTTAAATCTAAGACTCTATCGAGCATCACGAGTTTCAGTTAGGAACGCATGGAGCCTTGGCTTTGCTCGTATTGAGTCCCAGGAAAATAAAGAGTATCCCGATACATCTTCATTTTTAACAAAGTCTAATTGCTTCGAAAATTCGGTTGGTTTTTGAGAAAACAACCACGCTCCGAGACCTATCCAAATACGATCTGAGAAAGGACCCTGAACAAATTCGCGAGCGACATAAGAGAAGAGAGCATTATCCCTCGTGTACAACATAGGCACGGCCAAGTCTACGGTTCTAGTTTCGAGCCAACCTCTCCAGTCTTGAAAACATGACAAGTAAGCCCGGTTTGCATAAGCCCAAACAGCGGCCGATACTACTATGTCCGGATCACCGTTTTTGGCTTCCATTGAAATCGCGTCTACGAGTTCCGTCAATTTTTGACGTCTCCAGTTATCAAATGCCTCAGAGTTGACCATGCGGCTTCCAAAAGGTGCCTCAAGTCCGGTTTCATTTTTAAAAAGGGTTCTTGCTAAAGTTCCATGGCCAAGGCTAAGACCCAAGCCAAATCGAGTCCCGGGAGTGAACGGCATGCTCGCTGGGTAGCGAATGTAATCCAAGTGAATACCATCCAGACCCGGGTAATTTTGAAGAAGCTCTTTTACTAATTCTTTAAGTTCTGATTTCACAGCAGGAAGAGTCGGATCTAACCAAATCGCGGGAGTATCAATTCGATAGTAATCTCCTTCTGGGAGAGGAAAGTCATAACTCGGATAATCTTTCAACGACCTTCCTTTATGGTCGATTAGAATAACTTCGTCGCCAAGTCGATCTAGCAGAGGAGCCTCTTTATTGGTCGAAAGGGAAAGTGTGTTTAGCCAGGCGTGGACTCTAATATCCTTTGCATGTGCACGTTTAATGAGCGTGGTTAGCGCGTCCCCCGATGGGCTGGACCATGTATTTTGGTATGGAGTCGAGTCGGCTCTGGTCGACCTGAACCATGCACGTCCACCTCGGTAAACTTGCACGAAGACATCAGTAATATTCAGTGTTTCCAAATCTAAAAAAAAATCTTCCAGCCTCTCTTTTTTTTCTAGAAGCCTTTGATCTCCTTCTGCCAGTACCCAAAGAGCACGAGATTGCTGTACTCTGTTTGTCCCGGAATTATTTAGGTATTTCGTTTCTCTGTCTCTATCGCAGGAAACGAGAAAGGACAGAAGGATGATAATTCCGATCGCCGTCTTGTGAAGTTGTTTGGGATTCACAGGAGGAAACCTAACTGAGAGCTCTTTTATACTCAAACAAAAGACTTTTTTGGCTGGGAACACTTAAATACAAGCCTTGACGGACCTTTGGGTTGAATCAAAATCCGAGCTAAGATAGATTTTTCACGAGGGTGAGGTGTGTTCAAAACAACAGGGCTCAAAACCACCAATTTTGCGTGACTTTGGTTCGAATAGCTTAACAACAAGCCACTTCTGGAGAGCTTTTCTTCTACTGTTTTTCATCTTTGAGTCAAGTCCGGGGTGGAGCAAAGATATAGAGTCTCGAAAAGCGCCAGAAATTGCGGCCTTTAGTACCGCTCTTCAACAGTACGACATGGGCGAATTTGCTCAAGCTGCCGAAGGCTTTCGGAAGATTGAGCAGGGTTTCCCACTTCTAGGAGATATCGCGGCTAAACTTGAAATTGAAGCTCTTTTTAACGAAAACCGTCTTGAAGAGGCTCTCAAGAGGATCAAACAATTCCACCTAAAATATCCACTCTCAGATCTTGCTGCTCATGTGCTGGAATTAGAAGGTGACTTGAAAGAATCTCAAAATAATTGGCTTAAAGCGCGAACCTGTTGGGAACTTGCTCGCAAATCCTTACCCAAAGAAATAAATACACAAGCTTCGATTACTTTCAAAATTGGAGGGATCTCTGAACGTCTCGGAGAACTTGAAGTCGCATATTTCAACTATTTGAGAGTTTGGAGTCTTTATCCAACATTCTCGCGTGCAGAAGAAGCGGAAGTAGCTCTTAGACGAATCGAAAGAGCTCTCCCAACCTTGCGACCGAAGGGAGAGAACTGGCTAACCCGAGGCGACTCGTTCTACGCCTTGCGATGGAATAAAGAAGCTCTCGAAGCATATGACGTTGCTATCAAATGGGTCACGGAGGCTCAAAGAAACTCCGTAGCTTACAAAAGAGCTCGGACACTTTTTCGCCTTCGGAGGTACAAACATGCG
>CAYOGP010000199.1:0-4336 GCA_964403555.1 uncultured Spirochaetales bacterium
GGCGAAGATGACGAGCTAATTTCGGCCCGAAGAACTTCAGGCGAGCAAGAAATTATTCTCGCTTCAAAAGGTGGTAAGTCTATCCGATTTACCGAGGACCAGGTCAGGCCAATGGGCCGAACAGCTATCGGAGTCCGTGGAATGAAACTTGCGGAGGGAGACGAAGTTGTAGGAATGGAGATTTTATCGCCCGGGGCAACGGTCCTGACCGTGACAGAGAGGGGATATGGAAAGCGAACGCCTCTAGAGGAGTACCGCCTTCAAAGTCGTGGAGGGCAGGGAATTATTACAATCCGGACGAGCGAACGAAATGGTTTAGTCGTAGGGGTTGGTCAAGTCCTGGAAGATGACCAAGTGATGTTGATTACCAACGGAGGCAAGGTGCTCCGATGTGCTGCTACTTCGATCTCTAAAATGGGGCGTGCTACTCAAGGGGTTCGAGTTATGGATCTTGGCGCTTCGGAGACACTTATGGCTATGGCGAGACTGGCCGAGCGCGATGAAACGACAGAGCAGTAATCACACCTTTATGGTGAATCGTGATCGATCGAAAGAATTATTTAAAAAAGCGAAACGCGTTCTAGTCGGGGGCGTTAACAGCCCGGTACGAGCATTTAAGGCAGTTGGTGGGACGCCTCCATTTATCGCAAGTGGCAAAGGACCAAAAATTACGGACGAGGATGGCAATAAGTACATTGACTATGTCGGATCGTGGGGGCCTCTTATACTGGGTCATGGCGACAAGAGAGTAAAAAGTGCTCTCCGAGAAGCAACCCAGCGTGGCACCAGCTTTGGAGCCCCTACCAAGTACGAAGTGCAAATAGCAGAGAGTGTTAGCCGAGCGCTTCCTAGCGTACAGAAGCTTCGCTTTGTGAATTCTGGGACGGAAGCAACGATGAGTGCTTTGCGCCTTGCGCGTGGAGTTACAGGCCGAAAAAGAGTTTTGAAATTCGAGGGTTGTTACCACGGCCACGCCGATTCATTCTTAGTGGGCGCGGGAAGCGGAGTAGCGACCTTAGGAATTCCAGATTCGCCCGGGGTACCTGAAGAGATCGCGTCTCTCACGATTCAAACTCCTTTCAATGATCTTGGAGCTGCTTCTCGAGCGTTCAAGAAATGGGGGACAGAGCTTGCCTGTGTCATTGTCGAGCCCATCGCAGGTAATATGGGATGCGTGCTGCCCGTACCGGGGTTTTTACGAGGACTGCGGGAACTATGTGACCAGTATGGAAGTCTTTTGATTTTCGATGAGGTTATGACAGGTTTCCGGGTTGCCTGGGGTGGCGCCCAGAAACTTTTCAGGGTCAAGCCCGATTTGACTTGCTTGGGGAAAGTTATCGGCGGAGGCTTACCGGCGGCAGCCTATGGTGGCCGGCGGGACCTTATGAATGAGCTAGCCCCTGAAGGACCAGTCTATCAGGCAGGTACATTGTCTGGAAATCCATTGGCTATGGCGGCGGGACTAGCAACATTGGAGGTTTTAAAAGTAGACGGTGTTTACGATGAGTTGGAAGATTACTGCCGGAGTCTGTGCGGCGGACTAGCTGAGCGCGCAAGCGCAGCGAGCATTCCTTTCGTAACTGCTTTTAAAGGCGGCATGTTCGGCTTTTTCTTTAAGAATGAAATAGTTCGAAATTTTACCGAAGCGAAGGGGTCGGATATGGTCCGATTCGCCAACTTTCATCGACAGATGTTAGGATCCGGGATTTATTTAGCTCCTTCGGCTTTCGAGGCGGGGTTCGTGTCTCTAGCGCACACGAAGAGGACTTTGGAGGGAACTTTAAAGGCTGCGAGTGAGGCCTTTCGCCAGCTTCGTAGGCTTCGTTGAGCACTTCTCGGGGCTCGGCTAGTATGCGCCTCGTGTTTAGAGTGTGAATTAGTGCTCGTAAGGAATCACCGAGCGAATCAATCTCGAACAGATTTTCAGGCTTCAGGGAATGGTGTAGTTATGAAACAAAGTAATCAAGGAGGAGCCCTTGCTTATCGAGGTGGCCTAGAGGCAGTTCTCTCGATTCCTGTAGGAGGTGGCCTAGGTTACTGGATCGATTCGTTGGTCGGGAGTGACCCCTATGGGCTGTTGATGGGGGTATTGGCAGGTTTTGGAGCATTCGTTTTGCAGATGGTTCGGCTTTCTAAAAAGCTAGAGAACCTCCGCACAGAGGAAAGCAGCGATGAGAAGCCGAATGCAAGTTCTTGGGATCAAAATACTTGGGATTCTTGGGACGATGAGGAGAAAGACAACTGGTGAAGGCCCGAACTGAGAGAACGAAAACCTTTGCTATGTGGAAATGGTACTTGGGTTTCGTGTCAATGATCGTCACACTAGCTTGGCTTTTTGGTCCCTCGGGAGTCGCTGTAAGCATCCTGTTCGGAGCGAGTATTGGAGCCGTAAATTTTTTCCTTCTTTATAGGAATTGCCAAGTTATTTTCGCAGGGGCAGCGGATGGCGAAAGAAATGGTAAGGTGGCAGCGGCCCTTGGTTTTAGTCTTCGTTTTTTACTGCTCTTGCTGGTGGTGGCAGTTTCTATATATATAGGGACTCATCCTATTGGCCTTGTAATTGGTTTGTCACTTATCGTGCCGTCAATTCTAGCCCATACTTGGATAAACCGACCTGCAACGGATGAGGCTTCGGCATTTAATGACGAAGAGGGTTGGGAAACTTGGAATCCTTCGCTGGCGCGCGAAGAGGTAACGGACGAGGATAAGGTTTGAGCGTATTTTCGACCCTGGAAGATATTACGGGAGTACCCTGGGTGGTGATCTCGGGGCTTTTTACTTTTTCGATCATGATCTTTTTCTCTTGGCGAATAAAGGTCGGCATTGCTTCTAGTTCTGGGGGTGTGGTTCCAGACAATGGCCCTAGTATTAGAAATTTATTCGAGATAATTGTCGAATTTTTATCTGACCTGGCCGAACAGAATATGGGGCCGGATTGGCGTCGGTGGTTTCCAGTCGTAGGAACGATTTTTGTCTTTGTGCTGATTTCAAACCTAATAGGCATGATTCCTGGAATCGATGGAGCGACTAGCGACTGTAACACGACTTTCGCGTGGGCAATTATTGCTTTCCTGGTGTCAGAATGGGTAGGGGTTCGAACGCATGGCTGGGGATATGCAAATCACTTTCTTGGCCCTAGCATTTTTAACCTGAAGGTTGGTGACAAGGTTTATCACGTCAGGGCTCTTGCCCCGATGTTTCTGGTGCTCGAGATCATCGCTCATTTCGCTCGGGTTCTTTCGCTGGGGATACGCCTTCTGGCGAACATGTTCGCGGACCATACGGTAGTGGGTGTTTGGCTCACGTTGGCGCCGGCGGTTGTTCCGGCAGTCTTTCTGGGTCTGGGAGTGCTGATTGCTTTCCTACAGGCCTATGTTTTTGCCTTGTTAACGATGATTTACATCGGGTTAGCGCTTGAAGAAGCGCATTAAAGAGTTGCCTCGGGACTAGAACCGGGAAATAAGAAAGGAAGAACAGATTATGCGCAAGTTAGGACGGCTCGGGCTATGGGCCATTGCAATGTTGCTTTTACCTGTGGCGGCCTCAGCGGAGGCTCATGCTCAGGCCGCAGGTGACAGTACTTGGGGCTATGCAATCGGTGCGGGTATAGCAATCGGTTTCGCAGCATTGGGCTGTGGGATAGGTCAGGGCCTTACCGCTGGGAACACTACCGCGGGTATCGCCCGTAATCCGGGTGCTGCTGGTGCCATGTTTACGAACTTTATTCTGGGAATGGTACTGATCGAATCGCTCGCGATTTACGGTTTAGTCGTGGGACTACTTTTGGTTTTCCGGATTCCAGCAGCCGGCTAACGGCTCTGGTAAAAGGCCCACGTCTTGCTCGTGGGGTTTCTATAAGGAGAGCAGTGATATCTAGTGGTTCATTGCTCTCCTTTTATTTTTAAAGGCCCTATTTATGAGCGGCGATTCTCATTCCTTCCCCGGAATATTAATTGCGTTTGAAGGTATCGATGGCGGCGGTAAGTCCACACAGGTGGCGCTCTTGGCTCAACATTGGAGGTCTGAAGGGCGAGAGGTAATCCTGACGAGAGAACCTACCAAAGGTGTTTATGGTCAGATTCTCCGAGAAGCTGCAGAAAAGAGAACCCGTTTGCCCGCGGACGAAGAATTCGAACTTTTCATGAAAGATCGGGAAGCCCATGTAGATTCCGTAATCCTTCCATCACTGGAGAGAGGCCACACAGTGATTACGGACCGTTATTTTCTTTCAACCGCAGCTTATCAAGGAGCACGTGGCCTAGATCCGGCTGCAATCTTAGACTTGAATGAGAGCAAGTTTCCTATACCCAATTGTGCCCTAATACTCGAGATCTCC
>CAYOGP010000200.1:0-4336 GCA_964403555.1 uncultured Spirochaetales bacterium
TGACAAGGCAGTACTTTACGTCCATGGCGGTGGGTACGTTCTGGGTTCTATAGATTCACATCGGGATTTGTGCGAGCGCCTTTCAAGATCTGCTGGGGCTAGAGTTTTGTCACTCGACTACCGTTTGGCGCCTGAAGACCCTTTCCCGGCAGCTGTGGATGATTCTGTAGCGGCCTACAATTGGCTCCTTGGCCAGGGGCTCGCCCCAGGGAGTGTCGCAATCGCTGGTGATTCCGCCGGTGGTGGTCTGGTATTTGGAACTCTTGTTGCTCTTCGTGATGCAGGGGCAGAGTTGCCTGCTTGTGCGACACCGATATCACCTTGGGTGGACTTAGAGGGGACAGGCGAAACGATGAATTCGAAGGCCGATCTCGATCCAATGGTCCAAAAAGAAGGTATACAAGCCATGGGTGGTATGTATGTACCGACAGGTGATCTTAAAAACCCGCTTGCGGCACCTCTTTATGCGGATCTATCGGGTCTGCCGCCTCTTTTGATCCACGTAGGTACCAGAGAGACTCTTTTAGATGATGCGATTCGGATGCATGATAAAGCAAAGGCGGCTGGCGTGGACGTCACTCTTGATATCTGGGAAGGACAGATCCATGTTTGGCACCTGTTTTCAGACCGTCTTGACGAAGGAGAAGAGGCGATTCAACAGCTAGGTACGTTTATGAAGAAACACATGGACTAGGAATTGTTCCTGACGGTGATAACGGGGGAGTCGGTTAACTACGACTCCCCCGTTATTTTTAATGAGCTTCGAAGAGTGGGGTGTTTTATTCGGTCTGCCTTGAAGTCTTGAGGCTATGCTTTGGCACGATTAACTTTACTGGAGGAGTTGAACGATGGTGGAAGAAAATTCGCCACGAATAGCCTTTGTGACAGGAGGCGGTGGCGGAATAGGCAGTGCTATTTGCCGATCTCTCTCTGAGGCAGGAGTCCGAGTGGCTGTTGCAGATCTTAACTTTGAAGCTGCTCGCGCTTGTGCGAGATCTTGTGAGGGCTTTGCTGTAGAGCTTGACGTGGTGAGTTCGGGTTCTTTAGAAAAAGCAGCGTCTGAGGTAGAAGTCGAGCTAGGTCCAGTCGATATTGTGGTCAACTGCGCGGGTTGGGAGCGCTTTATGCCGTTCGTCGACACCGATGATGCGTTTATGGATAAAGTTTTAGCGATCAACTTGGCAGGGCCGATGGGAGTTACACGGCGCTTCTTGGCTCCAATGATTGCGCGTGGCTACGGCCGAATAATAAATATAGCTTCAGATGCTGGAAGGGTGGGCTCCTCGTTAGAAGCGATTTATTCTGGGGCGAAGGGTGGCCTTATTTCTTTCACGAAGACGGTCGCGCGAGAGGTGGCAAGAAACGGGATAACAGCTAACTGTGTTTGCCCCGGGCCTACAGATACTCCTTTGCTTAAGGAGATTGTTGGCGAAGGCGAGCGAGCCGACCGAGGGATGGGTGCGATCGTAAAGGCCGTTCCTATGAAGCGGCTGGGGGTCCCGGAAGATCTTGGGCCGGCGGTAGTATTTTTGGCGTCTGATGGTGCTGCTTTTGTCACTGGGCAGACGCTATCGGTAAGCGGTGGCCTAACGATGGCCTGAGAGAGGCTCTTTGGAGGGGATGGTTGCCTGTTATAACAAGTGGATTAAATATTAATAGTTCCGACTTCAAGGAGAACTTTTCTTGTTACGAAGAAAAGATCAAAATCCTTCGTGAACGACAAACATTCGTTGTTCATGGCGGTCGCGACAAGTCGATTGAACGTCATTTGGCTCGCGGGAAGGTGATGGTCAGAGACAGAATCGACTATGTAGTCGACGAAAACTCTTCTTTTCTGGAGCTTTCGACTCTCGCGGGCTTCGGTCAGTACGACGGTTCGGCTCCTGGTGCGGGGATTGTAACTGGGATTGGTTTAGTACATGGCCAGCCGTGTATGTTTATCGCCAATGACGCTACGGTAAAGGGAGGTTCTCTCCTTCCCGCGTCGATAAAAAAACATATTCGGGCTCAGGAAATTGCGTTGGAAAACGAACTTCCAACGATATATCTAGTCGACAGTGGAGGAGCTTTTCTACCTCTGCAGGATGAAGTCTTTCCCGATCGAGATCACTTTGGCGGTACCTTCTATCACCAGGCTCGTATGTCAGCAGCAGGGCTACCTCAGATTTCCGTAGTTCTCGGAGGATGCACTGCCGGCGGAGCCTATGTCCCCGCCCTGTCGGATGAAGTAATCATTGTTAAAGGAATAGGAAGAATTTTTCTTGGAGGTCCTCCGATAGTTAAGGCTGCCCTAAACGAGGTTATAGATGCAGAAGATCTTGGGGGGGCGGATGTTCATACTCTTGAATCGGGTGTCGCAGATTATATTGCCTACGACGAATTAGAAGCGTACGCGAAGGTCCGCTCCATAGTTGAAAATCTGAATTCGGCCTTGAACCTGACCGGCTCGGATCATTCTGTTAAGCCTCCCAATTATTCTCCGGACGAGCTTGGTGGTGTAATAAGTGCAGACTCCCGAATACCGTTTGACGTCAAGGAGATTATTGCTCGCATTCTTGACGGCTCAGAATTCCAAGAATGGAAACCGCGCTATGGACCCTCAATAATCTGTGGGACAGGTAGGCTTCATGGGTATCCCATTGGTGTCATAGGGAATAATGGGATTATTTTTTCTGAAGCTGCTCTTAAGGCAACTCATTTTATAGAGATGTGTAATCAACGTAATATTCCTCTCCTCTTTTTGCAAAACACGACTGGTTACATGGTTGGCAAGGATGCTGAAGCCAGAGGGATCGCGAAGGACGGCGCTAAAATGGTAAGTGCGGTTGCTAATTCCACGGTTCCCAAATATACCGTTCTCATTGGCGGTTCTTATGGAGCTGGAAACTATGGGATGTGCGGGCGAGGCTTCCGACCTCGCTTCTTGTTTAGCTGGCCAAATGCAAGAATCGCAACTATGAGCGCTGATACTGCAGAAACAGTATTAGTAGATATCCGGCTTGGAGGGTTAAAAGCGAAAACAACAAGCAAAAAAGAGATCGACGAACTGAAGAGCGAAGTCAGGGAGCAGTATGAGGTTCAGTCTGATCCATACTACGCAACGTCGCGAATTTGGGACGACGGGTTGATAGAACCAGCGCAAACCAGAGATGTTCTTGGTTTATGCTTAGCTCTTTCAGCTAGGCAAGAGTCGCCAGAACCTAATTTTCGCGTATTCCGGATGTAAACAGTTGACTATAAGTAAACTTCTAATCGCGAACCGCGGTGAAATTGCAGTAAGAATCATTAGAACTTGTCGAGAGCGTGGCATTAGAACGGTGGCTGTGTTCTCTGAGGTTGATCGAGAGGCTTTACATGTGCACGAAGCAGATGAAGCACTCTTTATTGGATTATCCGAGGCCTCTAGCAGCTATCTAAATATCCCGAATCTCCTGGTGGCGGCCGATGAATCTAATTCGGACAGTATTCATCCTGGGTACGGATTTCTCTCCGAAAATGCGGAATTTGCTGGGCGAGTTGAGGAGGCTGGTCTTGTCTGGGTTGGGCCGCATGTCTCGGCAATGAAGAAAATGTCGTCAAAGATCGAGGCACGTAAACTTGCGACGTCTCTTGGTATTCCAGTAGTTCCAGGTGGTGAGGTTGATAGCGATCTCGTCAACGCAGGCTCGGCTCTTGGATTTCCCTTGATGATAAAGGCTAGTGCAGGAGGAGGAGGTCGCGGAATTAGGATTGTTCGAGATATTTCTGATCTTGAGAGTGCTGCTTCTCAAGCTGAGGCCGAAGCCGAAGCCGCTTTTGGAGACGGGAAGCTTATTCTTGAACGATATGTGGAAAATCCTCGGCATGTTGAAGTTCAGGTCCTAGGGGACAAGCACGGGAATGTTGTACATCTATTTGATCGAGATTGTTCTGTCCAAAGAAGGCATCAAAAGGTTGTAGAAGAGGCTCCCGCTCCAAATTTATCAAAGGAACAGAAAGAAGAGATGTATTCATACTCTCTGCAGCTGGCGCAATCGATGAAATACGATTCACTAGGAACGGTAGAGTTCCTGGTGGACGTTTCGACTAGTGAGATTTTTTTTCTTGAGATGAATACTCGCCTTCAAGTGGAACATCCAGTCACAGAAGAAATCACCGGATTAGATCTCGTGTCTTTGCAAATTGCCTCGGCTGCGGGCGATAAATTAGCGATCTGCCAGGAAGATATTAAAACTAAAGGATCGGCAATTGAGGTGAGGGTGAATGCGGAAGATCCGCGCGATGATTTTTCTCCTCAGTCTGGGAGTGTTTGGGAGTTTGTCTCTCCCCGGAACGGTGCACGTTGCGACACGGGTAT
>CAYOGP010000201.1:0-292 GCA_964403555.1 uncultured Spirochaetales bacterium
GAACAGAAATCATATTAATGGCAACGAATGCGGCCATTAATGCTACTGAGGGAACAACGATCGATGCGATACGCACGGTCATAGCCGTCGAAGCCGGAGCGTAAAAATTGTCAATACCACTAACAATGCACTTAAACTCGCGAAGTACACTACAGCCTGAGAACTAACAATTCCTCGAATAAGATCACGAGCATGGAGAGAGAATGAAAGGTGTTGAATCAAATCCACCCAATGGGGATCATCGACAATACCCACGAGATAGTCAATAAACCAAAAAGCCAGCAATATTGCC
>CAYOGP010000201.1:302-4313 GCA_964403555.1 uncultured Spirochaetales bacterium
ATATTGCCCATGATCCCGCCGCAGCAGTTACTTGATTCTCAGACAAAACTGATGTCAATAGACCAACCGACACAAAGGTCGTGCCGAGAAGAAAAACTCCTAAGAATCCGCCTAAAATGGGTCCCATGTCAGGCCTTCCGAAAAACCAGAGAGGAAGCACAGCGGAACTGGTCCCAACAATCATGAAGGATAGAAGCACCCAGACTGCACTGAATTTCGCAAGAACGATCATCTTATCCGAGATTGGGAGTGTAAGTAAAAACTCAAGAGTCCCCGATTTTCTCTCCTCTGAAAAAATCCTCATCGTAATCAAGGGAACCATGAGCAAGAGGAGAAAAATCATATTGTGAAAAGTGGTAACCATGTGATTCGAACGAACTAGAAAAACATTGAAACTAAAAAAGTATCCAGTGAGAACCCAAAATATTCCTACTACCACATAAGGAACTGGTGTATGAAATAGATGCTGAAGTTCTTTTACGAAGAGAGCCCTAAAACCGCTCATCAATCGAATGCCTTTTTAGAACGATCTCCGTACACCTGGACCAATTGATCTTCTAATGAATCTCTGATTGGACTAAGCTCTAACAACTCACCAACTGAAGCCAATTGCTTCGCTATCTGCCCTCTGATGTCACAGCCTTTTCTAGCCACACACTTAACCGAAAGAATTCCTTCTTCCTCACTGGTAGTTTCAAAATTTTCTAACCCTTTCAAAGAACGAAGTACATGCGTCACCGAAACCGGGTCAGCGCCACGCAAGCGAATCCTCTGCATCGTAACATTCTCGTAGCCACGGTTGTCGTACTCGTAAGCAATCTCACCTTCCCGAATTAGAAGCAGCCGCGAACATACTGATATAGCCTCCGCAATTATGTGAGTGCTCAATAAAGTTACCCTCTCCTTAGCGTCTCGAGCTATAAGCTCTCGGATTTCTCTGACTTGAAGTGGATCCAACCCACTCGTAGGCTCGTCTAACAAGAGAAGATTGGGCTTGCCCAGTAAAGCCTGAGCTAAACCAACGCGTTGTCGAAAGCCTTTAGAAAGACGACTAATTCTTTTATGTACGACATTCTCTAGAGCACATGATTCAAGAACCTCCCTGACCGCTCGAGTGGGGCTCGGAAGCCTCTTAACCTGAGCCACGAAACCAAGAAAATCTAGAACACTTAAAGCATCGTAAAGCGGGGGTCTCTCTGGCAAATAACCCATTCTTCTCAGAACTTCACAACGTGACAGGGTCTCCTGACCGACTCTCACTTTAACTGATCCAGCGTCAGGAGAACTAGAACCTGCAGCCAAACGCATGGTCGTAGTCTTGCCACTCCCATTTGGCCCGAGCAAGCCTACGATCTCTCCTTGGCTGACCGAGAAGCTGACTTTTTTGAGAACTTGTGTTCGTCCGAATGTCTTATCAACTTCCACGAACTGGAGTGACATTTTAGATACCCCTACCGGCACTTCCTATTCATAGGGTTGATCATGATTGTGGGTATCGTACTGCTCCATGTTGTGGCTAAACCAGAGATCACCACCTTCGGCGTCGCGAATACGCTTCAACCTATTTATGGATTCCATAGACTCAAATACATTCCACGTTATTCCTGGCATGGCGCCGTTTTCATTCTCCGGAGTATACACCGCATCGCCGGCAAGAATTAAACTCCCCGTTTTCGGCAATCTCACCAGAAGAGATTGGTGCCCTTGCGTATGACCTTTAGTATCGAGAATCACAATCGACCCGTCGCCAAAAAGATCGAAGTCGCCTCGTAACTGCATAAAGTCAAACTCTCGTGTCTCGTCGTAATCCTTCATTACAAAAGCACTGGCCTGCCACTTTTCGGGCCACCATGCGGTCTTGAGCTCCTCTTTCTGAACTACGTGCTTAGCATCCGGAAACATCTCGATATTGCCTGCGTGATCCAAGTGGAAGTGGGAATAGATCACGTGGGTAACTTGATCAACGGAATACCCGAACTTAGATAGCCAGCGATCAATCACATCGTCGCGAGTCTGGCTTGGTTGCAACCCCGAGCAAAGAGCGGCTCCCCAGTAAGCTTCACATTTTCCATCGGAAATATCATCTGCGTTTCCAGTGTCATAGAGAACCAAGCCTCGAGGGTGTTCAATGATGTACATTGCTACGGGAACTTGTATGATTTTTCCGACATCAATATTTGCTGTGAGAAATGCTTTGTTAAGCGAAAGATCTCCACTTTTAACCTGATAAAGCTTCATCGTTTCAGGCGGACTCGAGGCTACTGGTGATGCCACCATAAAAACACTTACAGAAAGTATCGATGCACGGATTAATCTACCAAGTCTCTTTGATCTCATAAAAGCCTCCTCACTTAGGAATTTTGCCACAAATCGGTCTCTCACTCACCAGAATCCTCAGCACGACGACTCTGCTCCTTAACATATAGGGCTATTTCTTCATGAGTCGCGAACCATACCCCAGGACGAGTCTGAAAATAATCGATTAGCTTTCGTAGCATTCTTATTCGGTGACGATGCCCGATTACCTGCGGATGCATCGTGAGAATAAAAGTTGTGCCTTCTTCATAAGCCTCGTCGAACTCGGCCTTCCAGATCTCATAGACGTCATCAGGTTGACGGAGTCCGTGATGGTTCATCGACCAAGCAAGCTGGAAATATGGCCAGTCGTCAAGAATCCACTCTACAGGAAGCTCCACAAGCCCAGTGTCTTTGCCTTCGGACAAGAGTTGATATGGGCGATCATCAGCCATGAGACTACTCTCGTAGAGAAATCCCATCTCTTTTACTATCTCGACCGTAGATTCCGTGAGATCCCACGCGGCGGAGCGGAAACCTACGGGACGTTTTCCTGCCTCCCGAACAACCACCTCCATTGCCTTTTTGTAAACACTCCTCTCCTCGTCTGCTGATAACTTGAGCGGATTTTCATGAATGTGGGAATGAAAGCCAATTTCGTGCTGAGGTCGCGCACGCAGAAGCTTGCCAACGCTGGGATGAATTATATAAGTTGCAGCTGGCACAAAAAACGTGGCCGGAATGCCCTCACGATCCAAAAGCCTAAGAATTCGAGGCAAACCGACTCGGGCACCATATTCGCCTCTTGACATATACGAGGGTGTCACCTGACCTGTAAAAGCCAACCAAACTGGCTCGGTATCAACATCGAAGGACAACGAAACGGCCACTCTGTTCCCGTCAGGCCATGATGGGGGCGTAAGATCTTTGCCGGCTCGTACCCGCCCTACCTTCTCGAGAATCTCTTCTTTATCCCAATCCCAAATTGGTTTTTCTTCCGCCGAGATCGCCACACCACAAAGTAAAACCAAAGTAATTGTAAAAATTGAGAGCAAAGGGCGCTCTGCCATTAGAGTCCTGAGATTCATATTTAGTCCTCTTTCTAATATACAAACCAGCCTCTTCGATGAAGAAGTAAGTTTCTCGAACACTTCCCTCTATTTTGTCGAGCGCAAGTAATCATCTGTCCCGTCAAGCCAATCTTGTCTTGGCGGAGTAAACACGTCGACGTCTAAAGTATCTTCTAGCGCGATCGCTTTATGAGGCAAGTTGGATGGAATATGTAGAACTTCCCCAGCTGAGACAACTACCTCCTCCTTCTCATCTTCGCCCAAATAAAAATGGAGAGACCCCTCAAGTATGTAGGTCATCTGTTCGTTTTCGTGATGGTGCTGAGGGACTAATGCTCCTTTCTTCAGGTAAACATGCGCAAGCATTAGTTGATCACCAGTTACTAGTCGACGATCGATTTCATCGCTTAAATGTTCCTTGTGGATTTCGCTCCACCTAAAATGTCTCGCACCCATCGGCCACCTCTTCTATTCGAGTTAATTCCAGTATCTATCTTAAAGGATATAGGTAAGGAACCCCATCAGCTTTCTTGCCAGAAGCTCGTTCCCTAGAACCTCTCGAACTAGAGAACTGTTAGAAGGGACCATCTGTCTTCTCGAAGGCCCTTTCCAACCAAAAACTCAATGAGAACTTGGAGGCGCCGCC
>CAYOGP010000202.1:0-4255 GCA_964403555.1 uncultured Spirochaetales bacterium
CCTTCTTGCGTGTCGCCTTCTTGCGAGTTGCCTTCTTGCGTGTCGCCTTCTTGCGGCGAGTCACCTTCTTGCGTGTCGCCTTCTTACGAGTGGCCTTCTTTCGAGTGGCCTTCTTTCGTGCTGCCATAACCTGGGTCAACCCCCTTATATTGGTCTCAAGCACCTCAGAACACGTGCGTCTAGCACCCAATCAGGAACTAGGCATTGGAACTACAATTCAACTTGAGTTGCAGGCCCACCCGGCTAATCCTGATTGAGTTCTCCCATCCATCTGCCTTAACCGCAAAACCAAAAAGTCTTTTGGTCAATTTTTGGCACAAAAAATTGACGGGAATGTTGTCCTTTTCACACCTTCCTAAGGCACAAGAGCCACAATTGTTGTTGAGGCTAACGACAAATTTTCTTGGACGTCAAGTGAGAAGTGAAAAAAAACAATACGATGAGTGTGCAAGCTGCGAGCCGAAACCTCAAATTGGGACTTTTTTTTCGAAACAACTCGTCTTTTGCGTGAAATACAGGAACTTTTAGCGTGCGCACACACTAAAAGTACTGCCTGATTTAGAACTGTGGCTTCAGAAATCTGCCACGACTTTTGCTTAGCGCTTTCTCTTGTGACGCGATCGCTTTAGGAGCTTCTTCTTCTTATGTTTTCGCATCTTCTTGCGACGTTTCTTTATGACGTTGCCCAAGTTAGCTGTTCCTCCTGCGACTTTATGCGCCGGTCGGCATGGATACTGCGTTGATTCGATTCCGTCAACCGCTGAAAGTATAAGAAGCGTTTCTAACCTGTTTGATTGGATAAAACAGGTCCTTGCTTGGATTTAGATTCGAGACAAAACAGACCGGCTGAGGATTCTTAACCGAAGACCTTCACAAATTGCACGTGTACTCTAATCCTCAACAATCTCAAGTATGTAGCGTTTTCTTTCTTTCCCACTCGCAGCCGACATTATCGTCCTTATGGCGGACGCGTGGGCGCCGCGCTTTCCAATTACCTTCCCGAGGTCTTCTTTTGCAACCCGTAGTTCCAAGACGTGAGCATGTTCCCCCACTATCTCCTTAACCTGAACTTGCTCCGACTGGTCTACCAGCGCTTGTACAATCGATTCAACGAGCTCTCTCATTCGCTCCCTCCAGGCTAACTGGCTCGAGCTCCCAGTGCTTGCTACAGATACACTGTACCATGTAACTGTGAACCACAATCGATTAGGAACGAGATCAAAGTCGAACAAATTGAAAAATCTCGTTGTGGACGATACGACGAAATCAAACGAGACCTCAATTCGTCTATGCCCAGAAGGTTTATCCACGCACAAGTTATTCCAAAAGCCGTTTAGCTCGCGTTATGAAGCTTTCTTTACAGAAAAATGCTACCGAGCGGTGTTAAGTAACTGTTTCGAGTTTAATGTTTTCCCACGGGGAAATAATCGCTTAAAAACCTGAATGGAAGACGTATGAGGTAACTAGTTAATTAAAGGAAACTGAGGTAGAACCTCGTCCTCAAAGAATAAGTCTTTGTCGAATGCCTTGAATAAAACAAAGTAGAAATAACAATTAGATGGGGAAACAAAACCCACATCGTTAACAGCGTAGTGAGCTCCCTACCTCTGAAAGCTGGACGGATTTTCGGCATGGCCAACGCAAACGAGACAACTCGAATTTTAAGACGCCTGCTTGCTAGCAGCATGATTGCTCGAGCCGAAAGACTCCTTGCACATGTACATCCTGCTGATATGGGGCCAGTTATATCCGGTTTAACTCCACCCGAAGTCCGTACTGTAATTGAGCTCCTCTTCCGACAAAGACGTGCCGCCCAAATGTTAAAGGAGCTACCCCCAGAACTTCTTCCAGAAATTTTTGAGTCTGTCGGAGATACATTACTAGCTCAAGTGCTCGCTCGCCTTGAACTAGATGATATGGTCGAATTAGTCGAATGGCTTCCGGACGAGCGTCATGAGGCGGTAATCAAACGACTGCCCACAAATCTCCAATCCGCACTTAGAAAAGCAGAACTCTACCCAGCTGAAAGTGCCGGCAGAGTTATGACTACAAGCTTTATTGCCCTCGACGAAAGCATGTCCGCTGAAGAGGCGATAGAAAGAATTCGAAAAGCGGGCGATGACGAAGAGGCTGTTTTCTATCTATATGTAACTAACGAGAAAGACCAACTTCGAGGAGTAGTACCTATTCGACGACTCGTCGCGGCTTCCCCCGAACGTAGCTGCGGTGCTCTAATGGTTGAAGATCCCGTTTGTGTCGCGGTTGAAGCCGATCAAGAAGAAGTTGCACGTCTAGTTTCCCGCTACAACCTCCTAGCTATCCCTGTTGTAGATTCCGAGAGAAGGATGCTTGGCGTCATAACTGTAGACGACGTTATTGAGGTTATCCACGAAGAGGCTACTGAAGATATGTACCTCCTGGCTGGACTGTCAGATGAGGACCGAGTCTTTAGTCCGGCACAACAGAAAATTCGAAAACGCTTGCCCTGGATGTTGTTAAACCTGGGAGCGACGTTTTTAGCCGCTTGGGTTGTCGGTCTCTTCGAAAGAACGTTAGAGCAAATAGTCGCACTTGCTTTCTTTATGCCGGTCGTGGGAGGTATGGGGGGTAATGGGGGAATTCAGGCGCTAACGGTTATCACCAGAGGGATCGCGTTAGGCGAGATAGAGTTTTCAACGGGCTTTCGTGCAATGAGCAAAGAGCTGGTTGTGGCTTGTGTAATTGGATTAGTCACTGGAGCAGTAAGTGGTTTTATCGCTTATTTGTGGCAAGGAAATCCATTCCTAGGACTTGTCCTTTTCGCCACTATGCTGGCCACGATGATGGTGGCCGGAATTCTCGGTGCAGCCGTTCCCTTAGCGCTAAAAGCAATCAATCAGGATCCGGCAGTGGGTTCCGGAGTGTTAGTCACCACCTTGACCGATATTTTCGGCTTTTTCTGTTTCCTCGGGGTAGGCACAATGCTTTTGGACAAGCTTTTATAAAAGGCTCTTTCAAATCTGACGAAATAACTCGGCCCAGCTTTCTATCTCATCTTCGGCACCCGGCACTAACTGAATCGCAAGCTGATCGTAACCTGAATTCGCCAAGTTTCGAGCTCTCTTCAACAATACTTCTCTTGTCCCGGTGAATGTGAGTGCCTGGATCATTTCACCGGTGATAAATGGCCGGTCTTCATCTCGAACAAACATCAGATGCCCGGTATGATTTTGCAAATAACGGGCGTCCTCGGGTTGAAACGAGGCGTGCAGTTGAATGTATGCTTCGATCGTATCTCTGAACGCCTCAGGCATCTCGAGAGCGGAACCTCTTTCCGAAGCCTCTGCGAAGTTGTGAAGCATTGCCGCAACCAACGGACCCGCTTGTGCAATAGCCCTTAAGCTATCAGGCCTCTCTTCTTCTTCCAAAATACAGCCCAAAGTAAATGCAACCGTATGAAGGGACTCGGGGTCTCGACCACGCCTTTCGCACCGCGATCGGATGTCATGAACGTCTTGAAAAGCAATTTCATCCGAAAACAGGAAATTCATCCATCCATCTGCGAGCTCAGAAGCCATATCTCGACACTTCGGACCAAAAGCAGAAATATAAAGCGGTATCGGATTACTAAGATTGAGCCCGGTTGCATCCGGGTTCAAAAAACGAATCTTCCTGCGTAACCCCTCGAAGTCCCATTCAGAAATCCCGCCAGCCCAGAGTTCGCGAATAACTCTAATGTAATCTTCCATCTCTTTCAGCGTAATTGCATCCGCACCAATTGTGCGTCGGCCGGTAAAGCCCGTTCCGACACCAAAGTCGATACGACCAGGAGCCAGCTCACCAAGCGTCGCAAAGCCGTTCGCCGTTATCGGTGCGATGCGATTACTTGGAATCATAACGGCGGAGCCTAGACGAATCGTCTTCGTCCTCAGCGCTGCGGCAGCCATTGACGCGAATATTTCACCGTAGAGCAGTTGCGAATCGTAAAACCAGGCGTTCGAGAATCCAAGTTTTTCCGCCCGCTCAACTGTCTCATGCGCGCGGGCACCCGAAGCCATGGTCACCGAATACTCCATCCGATGATTCTAGAACAAAAGCTAAAGAGACCAATAGGGGTAACGCAGCAAGAGAAGAATTCACCGAATTACATTACCGCGCGAACGGTTAAAATTCCTCCTACCTCAGGAGCCAAGCAGAAAACTCTTAGATCAGCCGCGTTTTGAGATCTTACAATGAGAGAAGGCCTCCTCCCGCAACGAGGATTTCGCCGCTTATA
>CAYOGP010000203.1:0-4254 GCA_964403555.1 uncultured Spirochaetales bacterium
CAAATGCAAACTGTCTTCCTCAACAATTCCTACCCTGGAAGCTTGAGTTTCCTCGAACTCTTCTGGGACAAGACGTATTACCCTTTAAACTCATCCTCACTAGAACCAGAAGAAGCCAAGTACGAGGAAGATTCGTGGCTAAACTCACCCATCGGGGTACCGTCTTGATCATATAAATCTTGTGCCTCTTCCGGGGGGTCAAGGTCACCGTGTTCTTCCAAAAAACCCTCGGGAGCTTCGATTTGAACTCCGATATTTCGGTACTTAGTAAGACCAGTTCCGGCGGGAATCAAGCGGCCCATTATCACGTTCTCCTTCAAACCATAGAGCTCGTCGGTCTTCCCCCATAAGGCGGCTTCAGTCAATACCTTCGTCGTCTCTTGGAAAGAAGCCGCTGAAATGAAAGACTCTGTCGACAGAGACGCCTTCGTAATCCCTAAAAGGAGGGGCTCGACTTCCGCAAGCTCCTTGCCCTCTTCGGCCAGCTGCTCATTTAACCTTTGAACCGCTGCGCCATCAACTTGTTCTCCTACCAAGAGATCAGAATCTCCCGCATTCAGAACACGACTCTTTCGAAGCATTTGGCGAACTATAATCTCAATATGCTTGTCGTTTATTCGTACACCTTGCAAGCGATAAACCTCTTGGACCTCATCGACTAAATATTTTGCAAGCTCGCGCTCTCCCTTCACCCTAAGTATATCGTGCGGGTTGGAAGAACCGTCCATCAGAGCCTCGCCTGGGCGCACTCGATCGCCCTCGTGAACGCTAATATGTTTTCCCTTTGGAATCAGATACTCTCGAGTATCACTTTCATCTTCAGGCGTAACTAGCACACGTCTCTTTCCACGAGAGTCGGGACCGAAGCTGACAATACCATCAATCTCTGAAACGATTGCATGCTCCTTCGGCTTCCTAGCCTCGAAGAGCTCAACAACTCTAGGCAGCCCCCCTGTAATGTCTTTTTTTTTAGAAGCCTCCCTTGGGATCTTCGCAATAACATCTCCAGCAGCAGCCTCCTCGCCCTCGGATGCGGACAGATGAGCCCCTACCGGCAGTAAAGAACGCGATACAGTTTCACCAGAGGGGTCCTTAACTGAAATCCGGGGTCTCAAGTCAGGATCTTTAGACTCAATAATTACCTTGGATGACATTCCAGTAAATTCGTCGACTTGCTCCTGCATATTGACGCCTTCTTGGATATCGCCAAATTTTAAGGTCCCTCCTATTTCCGTCAAAATTGGATTGGCGAATGGGTCCCACTCGAGCAGCTTGTCACCTGCTGCTACGGTTTGCCCGTCTTGGACTACCACATGAGCACCATAAACGGCAGGATAACGTTCCTTTTCCCGGCCGCTGGAATCGTATATTCCAACCTCGCCATTTCGGTTCACCGCCACCTGGCGACCTTCTCTATCAAGCACGGTCCGCATATTGCTGAATCGAATTTCCCCTTCGGTTGAAGTTTCATGATGGGATTGTTCAACCCGACGAGTCGCAGTTCCGCCTATGTGGAAAGTTCTCATGGTCAACTGAGTACCAGGCTCACCAATGGATTGCGCGGCTATCACGCCGACAGCCTCTCCCAGGTTTACTAGCTCACCACGAGACAGATCACGGCCGTAACATAAAACACACGTTCCTCGCGTTGTTTCGCAAGTTAAAACAGAGCGAATCATTACTTGCTCAATTCCCGCGTCTTCAATCGCGCGAACAGCATCCTCGTTTATCTCATTACCTGCGGAAAGTAAAACCTGACCATCCATCGGGTCGAGAATATCATCGAGTGCAGTCCGCCCAAGGATTCTCTCTCCAATCGATTCGATGATGTCTCCACCTTCGTAAAGAGTCTCCATTAACAAGCCACCCCGAGTACCGCAATCCTCTTCACGCACGATCATATCTTGAGCAACGTCCACCAGACGACGGGTCAAATAGCCTGAGTTCGCGGTTTTAAGGGCCGTATCGGCGAGACCTTTACGAGCTCCGTGAGTCGAGATGAAATATTGGAGGACCGAGAGACCTTCCCGAAAATTGGATGTGATCGGGGTTTCGATAATCTCACCGGAAGGTTTCGCCATCAAACCTCGCATGCCTGCCAGCTGTCTTATCTGCTGCGCTGACCCCCGCGCCCCGGAATCAGCCATCATGTAGATAGGATTGAAACTTGGAACGCGTACATCCTTACCAGCTTCATCCTTTACAATATCTGTACCCAAATTGGAAAGCAGTTCTTCGGCAATGCGCTCAGTGGCATCCGCCCAGATATCAATGACTTTGTTGTACCTCTCTCCATCACTGATTAGTCCGTCCAGATACTGACTATGCACCTCCGAGACCTGTGAATTAGCCGAATCAATATGCGCCTCTTTATTCCCCGGTATCTGCATGTCATCTACACAGATTGAAATCCCCGCACGGGTAGCATTTTGATAACCCAGCGTTCTGAGTCGATCAGAAAGAATCACCGTGGCCTTGCTTCCTAGTCTTCTATAAGCCTGATCGATAAGTTCACCTAACGCCTTTTTATCCATTACTTGATTTATTACAGAAAACGGAATTTCTTCCGGAACGATTTCGGAAAGGAGGATACGACCTACGGTTGTATCTTCCGTTCCATGCTTCATGCGTACACGAATCCCCGCATGAATATCGATCTCGCCAGCATCGTAGGCCACGCGTACCTCTTCTGGACTCGAAAAGCGAATCCCCGTTCCTCGTGCCCCATCACGTTCTCGAGTCATGTAGTAGCAACCGAGAACAATATCTTGGCTGGGATCAATTATTGGACGACCTGTGGCAGGACTCAAAATATTATTTGTAGACATCATCAAGACTCGCGCCTCAATTTGTGCCTCCACCGAAAGAGGCACGTGAACCGCCATCTGATCACCGTCAAAGTCAGCGTTAAAAGCTTTGCAAACCAACGGGTGCAGCTGAATGGCCTTACCATCTATTAGAGCAGGCTCAAATGCCTGCATACCTAGTCGATGCAAAGTTGGTGCGCGGTTAAGAATTACTGGATGTTCCTGAATAACTTCCGCCAATATGTCCCAAACCTCAGGGCGCTCGCGCTCTACCATCTTCTTGGCAGCCTTTATGGTGGTGACATAACCGCGCTGCTCTAGCTTCGAATATATGAAAGGTTTAAACAGTTCTAGTGCCATTCGGCTGGGTAGCCCGCACTGGTGAAGTCGAAGTTCCGGTCCGGCAACTATGACCGATCGCCCCGAGTAGTCGACCCGCTTACCTAAAAGGTTCTGACGAAACCGACCCGTTTTTCCCTTGAGCATATCTGAAAGAGATTTTAACGGTCGTTTACTTGGCCCTGTTATCACCCTTCCTCTGCGACCATTATCAAACAGTGCGTCCACAGCCTCTTGAAGCATTCTTTTTTCATTACGGATTATAACTTCCGGGGCATTGAGCTCCAGAAGTCGCTTTAGTCGATTATTACGATTCAGCACTCTTCTGTAGAGATCATTGAGGTCGCTCGTTGCGAACCTTCCTCCATCCAGTGGCACAAGAGGTCTCAAATCCGGAGGGAGGACCGGAATAACCTCCAATATCATATGTTCCGGGCTGTTTGAGGACTCACGGAAGGCATCTAGCACCTTCAGTCGTTTCGCAAGTTTTTTTCTTTTCGCTTCACTCGTCGCTTCCTTCAGCTCTACGCGAAGCTGCTTGCTTTCTTCCTCGACATCGATCAAAGAAAGCATCTCCTGAACAGCTTCCGCCCCAATCCCGTAATCAAATGCATCTCTTCCGTACGCCTCTTTGGCCTCTATTAGTTGTTCCTCGGAAAGAAGCTCACCCTCTCGCAACTCCGTCTCACCTGGATCGATCACGACGTAGGCCTCGAAGTACAAGACCTTCTCGAGATCACGCAAAGTAATCTCAAGAAGATTTCCAATTCTCGAAGGAAGAGATTTCAAAAACCAAATATGCGCTACGGGTGTAGCAAGAGAGATATGACCCATCCTCTCTCGTCGAACTTTGCTCTGGATTATTTCTTCACCGCATTTTTCGCAAACAATACCCCTGTACTTCATTCGCTTATATTTGCCGCAACTACATTCGTAATCCTTTACCGGACCAAAAATACGTCCGCAGAAAAGCCCATCTTTCTCCGGTTTGAAAGTTCGATAATTAATCGTTTCAGGTTTTTTTACTTCGCCAAAAGACCATTCTCTTATTTTATCAGGGGAAGCAATCGCAATACGTATTGCATTAAATCCAAGGGGATCTTTAGGC
>CAYOGP010000204.1:0-4242 GCA_964403555.1 uncultured Spirochaetales bacterium
ATGCTACTTGGCACTTCGAGAAAAAGAATATGGCCCAACCCCATTAGCAGCAAAACCCTGGTAAAAACAAGGAGCATTCTATGAGTCCAGAAGAAATCGTCACTACTTTTTGCAAATCTATTGAAAGTGACCCTGCAGCCGCACTTGAGTTGCTCGATGAGAACTGCTTTTATCACAACATCCCGATGGAGCCCATAGAAGGAATCGACAACATAAAACACTTTTTTGCAGGTTTCGCCAAATCCATTTCAGGACTGCGCTTTGAGGTTCTGAACCAAGTGACAAGCGGTAATGTCGTCATGAATGAACGAATCGATTACTTCGTACTTAACGGACAAACCAAAGAATCGGGACTGCCGGTAACAGGTGTTTTCGAAATTAAAAATGGAAAAATCTCATCTTGGCGAGACTACTTCGACCTTAAAACGATGGAAAAACTTTTGGACCCTGGAAACTAACCAGGGGAAACTTCAGTGAACGATTTCAAAAATTTTGTATCTAAACCAACGAAAGTGCGAGATGGTCAGAAGACCTCGGCAAAGGTGGCTCTTGAAAAGATCATAGATGGAAGCCGTGTTTTTATAGCAGCGGGATGCGGTGCTCCACTAGGCTTGACGGCAGAATTTGATCGAATTCGCAGTAGGTGGGAAAGCATCGAGATAGTCTCAGCCTATCATTTGTCTTCTCTACCTGTCTTCGATCATCCCGGCGATCCGTTTAAATACACAACACTTCAGGCTCAGCCGTTTGTCAGAGACTTAATTGAATCTGGGCATTGCAGCGTGCTTCCCTGCAAATTCTCGGATTTTGGTCACCTGTTCTCACCCGAAGGGCCGTACCCTGTAGACGTCGCGCTTGTCCAGGTGAGCACACCGGGCCCTAATGGAAAATACAGTCTTGGTACAAATGTCGGCAGTACGGTTGACTTGGTTTCCTCGACTCCTCTGGTAATAGCGCAGGTGAATCCCCAAATGCCCTACACCTTCGGAGCAGGCGAACTCTCAAGTGACGCCTTTGACTTCCTAGTAGATATTGAAGAAAACATCGTGGAATCACATTCTCCAGTGGCTGATGAGATAACCCAGAAAATCGCAAATCACGCGATCGCAGAAATCCCGGACGAAGCCACCCTACAATTCGGTATTGGAGCGCTTCCAGACTCAATTATGAAAGGCCTCGATAATCACCGCGATCTAGGAATTCACGGAGGAATGATCAGCAACAGCATGGCGTGGCTCTTGGAGACCGGAGCGTTGACGAACAAAAAGAAATCGATGGACCGGGGCCTTCTAGTTGCAGCTGAAGTTATTGGGGACCGCGAACTGTTTGACTGGATCCATCTCAACCCGGCTATTCGCCTCGTACCAGCAAGGTATAGCCATGGAGCCGCCATTCTGTCCCAAGCCCATCGCTTTGTGGCAATCAATTCGGCAGTGGAAATCTCTTTAGACGGAACGATTAATGCAGAAAGCGCGGGATCTCGCGTAATTTCTGGTCCAGGTGGGCAACCTGACTTTGCTATTGCCGCATCCATTGGCGAGAATTCTCGCAGTATTCTCGCCTTGCCTTCCACTGCTACGAAGGGGAAAAGATCCAGAATCGTAAAAACAATCTCTAGTGAAGCGACTGTTACAGTGCCTCGATATTTAGCCGACCGCGTAATAACAGAATACGGCGTAGCGAAACTTCGGGGACTCACATTAGAGCAGCGCGCAAATGCCTTACGATCGATCTCACACCCCGACTTTAGAGACCAGTTATAGTTAGCTTAGAATACGCAAGGTCTTTCATTGAAGCCTCCCTAACTACGGATCAAGCGTGGTACGATTGGCGAATGGAGGCTCTATGCAATTCAGCATCTTCGTCCAAACTAATATAGAAGAATGGAAGCTTGCAAAGGAAGCTGAAGATCTGGGGTACGATGCCTGTTGGTTCCCCGATTCGCAAATGATTTGGTCCGACTGCTACGCCACTATGGCCGTAGCAGCACAAAATACTTCGCGTATACGACTAGGGACTGGTGTTTCGATTCCTGGAACACGAATAGCACCAGTTACAGCCCACTCTATTGCTACCGTCAACCAATTGGCTCCAGGCAGAGTCTTCCTTGGCCTAGGTACCGGACATACTGCAATGAGAGTCATGGGTCAAAAACCGATGCGCCTCAAAGACTTTAGGGAGTACCTACGTGTTGTTCGCGCATTGCTGCAAGGGGAGGAAGTTGATTACACCTTCGACGGAAATACACGTAGTATTCAATTCCTTCACGAAGGAATGGGCTTTCGAAACCTTGAAGATCCTATCCCTATTTATATCGCCGCAAACGGACCAAAAACCCTTCAACTTGTAGGACAGCTTGGAGATGGTTTCGTAACGCTCATGGGCGAAAGCGAAGAGATGTTTACTTACAACTCTGGAATGATTCGTGAGGGAGCGAACAATGCAGGCCGCATCATGCCAGAAGATTTCAATTTCACTGCTCTCGTGAGCCCTGTTATCTTAAAAAAAGGCGAAACATTGAAATCCGATCGGATAATAGACACCGCTGCAGCTTATGCAGTCTGCATGTTGCACTATGTCTATGAAGTCTACGAGCTTTCTCAAAATGAAGAAGTGATCCCGGAATTTCTTCGTGGCATTTGGGAAGAGTACTCCCAACATGTGGATAGAATGTCTCTTCCTCCCGAAAAACGTTTTCGACAAATTCACGAGGGTCACGCAACGTTCTGCACACCTGAAGAAAGAAAGTTTGTGACCCCCGAAGTAATTGAAGGAACTTGCTTGGTTGGAAGTGAGAACGAAATTATAGAAAAGATCCATAAGTCAGAATCCTTGGGAATCACCGAGATCGGTATCGTGGCGCCACTTGAAACTTATCGCGAAGCCCTAAACGATTTTTCCAATTTGATTTCGAGGTACTAAGACAGAAATTGCCACCTTTACTAAAAACTGAGAACCGCTCCGAGCACAGTCACGTGGCCACGAGTAGAGAGTAAACTTTTGGATCTTCTCTCACCGGCCGTTGTAGAAAACCCTTATCCCGCTTTTAAGGAGCTGCGGGAGCACGAGCCCGCTCACTGGAGTAACGAACACAACGCTTGGTTAATTACTCGGTTCGAAGATGTGATACGTGGATACAAAGACCCCCGGCTATCATCGGCGCACATATCAAACCTTTTCCAGGGACCACAGGATGCGCCTAGCCAGAAACTTCTCGATGGATGGATGGAGTTTCGTGATCCCCCTGACCATACTCGCTTGCGGAAATTAGTTCAGAAAGCATTTACACCTAAAGTAGTAGAGTCGTTGAAGCCTCGAATTCAAGAAATCGCAAACGATCTTATAGAAAATCTAAATCCTCAAACACCCGAAGACCTAGTCAAGCATTTTGCTTATCCCCTTCCGGCCATAGTCATCGGAGAGATGCTCGGAGTTCCTTCTACAGATCGAGAGCAGTTCCAGATTTGGTCTAATGAAATAAAGAATCTAATTTTCGGAATTGGAGATGAGCGCGAGAGGAGAGTGACTGCACGCAGGGGACTATTGGAACTTCGGAAATATTTTGAGGGAATACTTTCCGAACTACATAAGAATCCTCGCGACGGCCTCCTTAACTCACTCGTAGAGGCTAAGGAAGCGAATGAAAAGCTCACAGCTGACGAAATAATCGGAACTTGCGTACTTTTACTGTTTGCTGGACATGAAACCACAACTAATTTAATCGCGAACGGAATCCTCGCCTTATCTAAACAGCCACAAGATGTACGAAACATGTTTTCAGATCAAGAAAATTCATCGCGAGTCGTCGAAGAAGTTCTCCGTTTTGAAGGACCGCTTAAACTTATGGTTCGTTCTGCTAAAACAAACTTGTCTTTGAAAGGCCAAAAAATCCGTAAAAGTGATCGAGTATTTTTGATACAAGCCTCGGCAAACCGTGATGAACGACAATATGAGGATCCCGATATATTCTGGCCGTTTCGAAAAGATCGCCCTCACCTAGCCTTCGGACATGGAATACACTTTTGCCTTGGTGCTCCCCTTGCGAGGATTGAGGGCCAGATTGCTCTTGGCGAACTCTTCACACGATTTCCTAGACTTAAGGTTAATGCCGACAAACCTTCCTGGGAAGCCAGCATTTTATCCCGGAGCTTAAAGGAGCTTCCAACGATCCTCGTGCCACAGGAAGAATAATGCGAATAGCCACATGGAACATTAATGGTCTTCGAGCTCGACTTGATTATC
>CAYOGP010000205.1:0-4215 GCA_964403555.1 uncultured Spirochaetales bacterium
GCGCAAGGGCGTGGTTGTGGACATTGACTCTACGGTCAACTCGATAAAAAGAGCCGTCGAAGAAGCCGAACTGATGGCTGATTGCGAAATAACAACGGTCTTTGCAGGAATCGCTGGCGGTCATATAAGCGGGCTGAACTCGCACGGAATAGTCGCGGTTAAAGATCGCGAGGTTACCGACAATGATATACGTCGCGTAATTGACGCCGCTAAAGCCGTAGCTATCCCGATGGACAGAGAAGTTATCCATGTAATTCCTCAGGAATACATAATTGATGACCAAGACGGTATTCGTGAGCCTCTCGGTATGAGTGGTGTGCGCTTGGAGTCAAAAATCCACATCGTCACTGCCGCCGTAACAAGTGCACAAAATATCGTGAAATGCGCGAACAAAGCAGGTTTAAATGTCTCCGACATTGTCCTCGAACCTCTTGCCTCCGCGGAGGCAATTCTCGCCGCTGATGAAAAAGACCTCGGCGTCTGCCTTATCGACATAGGCGGTGGAACTACTGATGTGGCAATTTTCTCGGATGGTTCAATTCAGCACACGTCAGTACTTGGTCTCGGTGGCTACCACATCACAAATGACATCGCCGTTGGTCTTCGAACACCCTTCGAACAGGCCGAACGCATCAAAAAGCGCTTCGGAGTTGCGTCCGCTCGTTACCTAGGAAACGATGACATAATCACCGTGCCAAGTGTTGGTGGCAGGCGGGATAGAGAAGTTTCTCGAAAAATTTTATGTGAAATTATCGAGCCTAGAGTTGATGAGATCCTTTCACTAGCAAGGCAAGAACTAGTAAAGGCTGGACTGGAAGACAAGATCCCTTCGGGCGTAGCTCTAACTGGTGGATGTTCAGAACTGAGTGGATTACCAGAATTGGCCGAAGAGATATTTGAATCTCCTGTAAGGAGGGGAGTCCCTTCGCGGATTGGAGGACTCCAAGATGTCGTTAAGGGTGCGATGTATGCCACGGGAGTCGGACTTGTCCAATACGGGTTATCCCACGGACAAAAACGAGGTAACAGTCGATTTCGTATTAGAGATGAATCCATTTTCACAAGAGTGAAACTACGAATGCGCGACTGGTTCTACGGCGAAATCGACTAGAGATTGTCATCTACCACGTCAAATCGGGACTTTTTGCCTTAATTACCAGAGAGTTATAAAAAAATATGCAATAAGAGGCCAACTGTTGGCTCTGCGTTCTTGAAAGACAACGTTTAAATTGCAATGGTCTAGGTAGTTTCTTAACGCCGTGTTCGGGGGGTTGAACCATGGCGTCCGATGTAGAAAATAAACGAACGGGTGCGCCCGCAAGTGAAAATACCGTTGCTGGCGACCAGGACATGCTGGAGCTCGAGCCAGAGCACCGCATGCAAGCACAAATCAAAGTGATTGGCGTCGGTGGAGGTGGTGGCAATGCGCTGAACACCATGATCCGCTCTAACATGAAGGGAGTGGAGTTTCTTGCAGCCAACACTGATGCTCAAGCTTTAGAACACAATGAAGCTTCGTGTCGACTCCAGCTCGGGACCGAAATTACGAGAGGACTAGGTTGCGGCGCAAACCCTGAACGGGGTAGAGAGGCCGCTCAGGAAGATAGAGAACGGCTCAGAGAAGCATTGTCTGGGTCGGATATGGTTTTCGTCGCGGCTGGTCTGGGTGGAGGAACGGGAACCGGCGCTGCCCCTGTAATCGCAGAAGTCGCCCGAGAAGTCGGAGCATTGACGGTTGCAGTTGTAACAAAGCCCTTCCCGTTTGAGGGCAGGGTCCGCATGAAGCATGCAGAAAAAGGCCTCGATCAACTGCATGACGTCGTAGACACTCTGATCACCATCCCGAACCAGCGACTCTTAGCCCTGGCAGGCAAAGACACTGCAATTATGGATGCTTTTAAGCTCGCTGATGAAGTTCTCCTCAACGCGGTTAAAGGGATTTCCGACCTCATAACAGTACACGGCCTCATAAACCTCGACTTTGCCGACGTCCGCACCATCATGAACGAAATGGGTATGGCACTCATGGGCGCAGGCATTGGGAGCGGGGAAGAGAGAGCTAAAGACGCGGCCCTCGCGGCAATATCAAGCCCTCTGCTAGAGGATCTTTCCATTGATGGCGCTCGGGGTGTACTTATTAATATCAGCGGCGGTCCCGATATTTCGCTTCACGATGTTAATGAGGCATCGACCATAATTCAGGAAGCTGCACATCAGGACGCAAATATTATTTTTGGCGCAGTTGTAGACGACTCCGTTCCCGAAGGTGAGCTCAGAGTAACTGTCATCGCGACTGGCTTAGACGATGGCCGTGCTCCTAGGCGCAGAGGGAAGGACATCGAGATCAAGGAAAAAGGCTGGCGTACTTCTGATGACGAGATCGAACGGGAAGGCGGTAACATTACGATCCTAAGACCCGAAGATGAGCATCCGATTCTTAATGAGGAATTAGGACTTGAGGTAGAACCAGAGCATTCCCTCACACCTGGACAGGCAGAAAAGGAACCACGAGAAGAATCTTTTGAGATTCACGGCACGCAAAAGGAAGATATTTCTGACAAAAAATTTGAATCACCATTCCCAGAGGACGAGTTAGATGTTCCTGCGTTTATACGTCGAAAAAAGAAGAAAACCGACGACCCAGAAGAACCGGCGTTCCTCAGAGAGGCAGCGGATTAGCTTCCGGCAAGGATCAATCTCCGCAGCTGAAGAAATTCTTAGCACTAAACAATAAACGCCTCATCAACAAAACAGGTCTTCCCTAAGGTAGCGCTTCAACAGGAGCGCAAATTTCTGTTGCGTTAAAGAAGTAATCGATTTCCAACTTCGCAGTTCCAGGGGCATCAGATCCATGAACCGCGTTACGTTCAATATCAATGCCAAGATCTCCCCTGATTGTGCCCTTGGGTGCATCCTCCGAGTTAGTCGGACCCATCAATCCTCGCCAGCGCAAGATCGAGTTCTCCCCTTCTAGAACGCAAACCACGATTGGCCCAGAGCTCATGAAGTTGACAAGTTCACGAAAGAAGGGCCGCTCTCTATGAACAGCGTAGAATCCTCCCGCGTCATCTCCACTTAGAGTCATCATTTTCACAGCTATCAGCCGGAGCTCTGACTCTTCAATGCGACGAAGAATTTCTCCCGAATAACGAGAAGAAACCGCGTCCGGTTTAATAATCGCCAGTGTGCGCTCGTGCATGGTATCTCTCCTAGCAAACTTGGTAAGGGGCGCGGAACCTAGCTAATGCAGCACAGACTTTCGACCATACAGCTCTTAAATTCCTCAAACCAATCCTAATCAATTGAAAGGACAATCTTTCCAAAGTGTTCACCCGACGCCATCACCCGGTGCGCCTCGTCGACATCTGAAATAGGTAATACGCGATCTACAACCGGGCAAAGGTCACCGTTAAAGATCCGGTCCTTGAAACTATCAAGAAAAGAAACCACGAGCTTACTCTTCTCCAGCAACGGCCTTGAACGTAAAGTAGAGCCTATGACGTTCAGACGTCGCCCTACGATAGGCGTCAAATCAACTCTTCCTTTGGCACCTCCCATCAAGCCGATTAATAAGAGGTGACCGTTATTCTTTAAACACTGAATATTTGATTCGAGGTAAGGAGCCCCTATAGAGTCAAGCACCGCATCGACACCAGCTCCATCACTCCAATTTTTAACTTCGTCCGAAAAATCTGCCTCGCGATAATTAATGGCTAAATTCGCGCCTAGTTCTATACATCGGGAGCAGCGTTCATCCGAACCGGCAGTGACAGCAATCTTAATACCTGCAGCCTTGGTCATTTTAATCGCTGCGGTTCCGATACCGCTCCCTCCCCCATGAACTAAACAAAAATCGCCTCTTTCCAGTCCTGCAAGAACAAAGAGATTGAGGTGGACAGTCAAATGGACCTCGGGGAAGGCCGCCGCTTCGCTCCAAGACCAGTCTTGCGGAACTTTCATGGCACATGCCGAATCAACCACGACCTCATCGGCGTAACCCCCTCCGGCGAGTAGAGCCATAGCACGATCACCCTTTTGCCATTCTTTGACAGCTCCACCAACCTCTAAGACTTCTCCCGCACACTCAAGGCCAAGTACCTTTGAAGCTCCGGGTGGTGGCGGATAAAGCCCACGCGCTTGCAAAAGATCTGCTCGGTTTACCCCCGCAGCCAGAACCCTCACTCGGAGCTCGGTATCAACAAGAGGCCTTGACTC
>CAYOGP010000206.1:0-4209 GCA_964403555.1 uncultured Spirochaetales bacterium
TCCTTTATTGATCGAAAGGACCGTACATATGTGATAGACCACAGCTCATCGGCACAACTTTCTGGTGTATTAATGCACGCAGGGGTGGCCCCAGAAAAATTACGTTCTGTTATGCGTTATGACGGAACACCGCTTCGACCAGTAGACCTTTCCCTAGATATTCAAAGTCAGGAGAACGAGTGATGACTGAAACTTTTCCTATTAAGCAGCCGATATGGTGCGCAGGATGCGGACATTTTGGGGTATTGGCAGCAATGGATGCTGCCTTCGACCGGTTAAGTATTCCTCGACATGAGGCCCTGGTTTTAGCCGGAATCGGCTGCTCCGGCACTGTTCAAAATCACTTGCCATCATATGGTTACCATGCCCTGCACGGACGGGTCGTCCCCTCTGCGATAGGAGCGAAACTTGCCAACCCTGAACTCACTGTAGTGGCAGCAGGAGGCGATGGTGATGGTTACGCGATAGGCGGAGGACATCTCCTCCATGCATTTCGAACGAATGCGAACATCACCTACATAGTTATGAATAATGAAACATATGGACTGACCAAAGGCCAGCCTTCTCCTAGCAATGGCGGTGGCTATCAGGGGCAGCGCGAAATGGATCCGATTATGGTAGGACTTAGCTTGCCAGGCTCTACTTTCCTAGCTCGTGGTTACAGCGGTGCGCCGGCTCAGTTGGCTGATTTGACTGACGCAGCGATTAACCATGCTCGCGCAGGTCAGGGATTTGCTTTCCTGGAGGTGATCTCCCCGTGCGTTACATACAACGATAATTATCACGAATGGCCTTCGACCCTTGTGAACATCGACGAGGACGAGGGCTATGATCCTAGTGATCGCGCGACGGCTATGGCGCTGAATATGAAGCTTGCCTCTGAAGGCAAGGTTGCGGCAGGTTTGATTTATCGAGCTTCAGCCACTTTAAGCGAAGCGACGGGTGATTCGCCCCCGACACCCCTTGAAGGCATTGATCTTCCAAGGTTCACGGATAGCTACGAGCAGGTCTTGGACGGTTACGTAGGGTAGTTATCCGAGGGTCGTGAAATTAGCGCAACTCATGAGTTCGGAGATTTTTACGATTCTTTGATCGAGGCGACGAGTTCGAGCAGTACGTTCTTTGCATCGCCAAAGATCATCATTGTGTTTTCGTTGAAAAATAGAGGGTTTTGCACTCCTGCGAAGCCTGGGTTCATACTCCTCTTGATTACGAACACATTTCGAGCAAAGTCCACGTCCAGAAGAGGCATTCCGTAAATGGGGCTATCTTCATCTGTTCGGGCAGAGGGGTTCACGACGTCGTTTGCGCCTATTACCAGCGCCACATCGGTTTCAGGGAATTCGGGATTGATGTCGTCCATTTCCACTAGCTGTTCGTAGGGTACATTCGCCTCGGCAAGCAGAACATTCATGTGTCCAGGCATCCTTCCTGCTACAGGGTGGATTGCGTAGCTTACCTTTACACCGCGTTCTTCGAGAACCGTGGCTAACTCTTGTGCGGCATGCTGAGCCTGGGCAACGGCTAGGCCGTAGCCGGGAACCATTACACAGGTCTCAGCATTACTGAAAATAATTGCCGCATCTTCTGGCGTGAACGAACGCGCGGTCTTACTTGCGGTGTCAGCCCCTTTGGTCTCGACATGTTTACCGAAAGCGCTGAATAGGACATTAAGGAGAGAGCGGTTCATCCCTTCGCACATTTGTTTCGTGAGGATTAGGCCGGAAGCTCCAACCAAAGAGCCGCTGATAACAAGACCAGCGTTACCGAGGACAAATCCCGTTGCGCAGGCCGCAAGACCCGAGTAGGAATTGAGGAGGGAGATGACAACTGGCATATCGCCCCCTCCGATTGGAAGAACAGCAAGTATGCCCAGAAGCAACGCTACAGAGAGAAGTAGGACCAGGTAAAGCTCTGAAAATGGGGACGTAGCTAGAAGAACGCCAAGGCCAAGGCCAGCCGAGAGAATTAGCGCATTAACCACCTGCTGAGCGGGGTAAGTAACTGGCTGAGAACTTAAGAGCCCTTGAAGTTTTCCGAAGGCAATTAGGCTACCAGTAAATGTCAGGGAACCGATCAGAAGAGAGAGAACGATGGCAATTGAAACCATTCCTCCCGTAGTCTCGCCTTGTCGGGAGAGGTATTCTGAGATTCCCACTAGGGCCGAAGCGGCACCCCCAAAGCCATTCAATAGGGCAACCATTTCGGGCATTGCTGTCATTTCAATCTTTTTTGCAAGAAGGGAGCCGATTAAAGCTCCTATAACTATGCCACCTAGAATGAGCTCGAACTGGACTACTCGAGTTAGGTAAAGGGTTGCGACGATCGCTAAAAGCATACCAGTGGCGGCCAAAGCGTTGCCCGTTCCGGCCGTTTTGGCAGAGCCTAAACCCTTTATGCCTAGAATAAAAAGGACCGCTGCAGCAAGGTAGGCAAAAGAGGACCAGTCAATCATCGCTGTTCCTTTCCCTTGAACATCGCCAACATGCGGTGAGTTACTGCGAAGCCTCCGACGACATTGATCGTCGCGAGAATTATGGCGACAAAACCCAACCATGCGGCCAAATTCCGCTCTTCTCCGCCAGCTGCGAGTAATGCCCCTACGATTGTGATGCCTGAGATTGCATTAGAACCGCTCATCAGAGGGGTGTGTAAAAGTGTGGGGACCTTGGAGATTATCTCTACACCAACAAATAGTGCTAGCACTAAGATTGTCAAAGCGACTGCGGGATCGTCGAGCATTAACTAGGACCTCTCTAACTTCTTGAGTACGGCTTCTGAAACGATTTTTCCTGCGTGCGTAAGCGTTGCACCAGCGATTATCTCGTCTTCGAAGTCAACAATTAGGTTTCCGTCGGAATTGATTATCAACTTTGAAAAATTGAGGAGATTTCGAGAAAACATCTTGCTTGCGTCAGGGGCTAAGTCGGAAGGCAGATTCGTTGGTCCAAAAACGGAGACGCCTGCGTGATCGATTCTTTGATCAGGAACGCTGACTTCGCAATTGCCTCCATTTGCCGCAGCCAAGTCAACAATTACGCTACCTCGGCGCATCGTTTCGACCCCTGACTGCGGGACCAAGATAGGAGCAGCTTGCCCAGGTACTAATGCAGTCGTGATAACGATGTCGAAATCAGCCAATCTGTCGGCGAGAAGTGCGCGTTGTTGGTCGAGAAAGTCTTCGGTTTGAGCTTTGGCGTATCCTCCTGAGGTCTCACTGTCTGAGGAATCGAGATTTAGTTCCATGAATCGAGCGCCCAGACTTTCAACCTGCTCCTTAACCGCTGGCCGGGTGTCGTAGGCTTCCACACGGGCTCCAAGACGTCCAGCTGTCGCGATTGCCTGTAGTCCGGCGACTCCTGCGCCGATGACTAAGACTCTGGCAGGGGGAATGGTGCCGGCTGGGGTAGTCATCATTGGAGAAACTTTGCTTAGCGAAGCCGCACCTAGAATCGCTGCTCTGTAACCTGCGATCGATGCCTGTGACGAAAGTGCATCCATTACCTGGGCTCTTGTTGTCCTGGGAAGTAACTCCAAAGCGAAGGTGGTTAACCTGGACTTCGCTAACGTTTCAACGAGCTCGAGGTCATCAAAAGGACGAAGAAAGCCGGCGAGGACGGTGTTTTCTCTGAGTAGTTGGATGTCTGCTTTTCTCGGGGTGTTAACGAAGTACCAGCAGTCAGCGTTACGAAGGGCTGCGTCTCGACTGTTCTCTACGAGAGCTCCTTCTGCTGTGTAAGCCTCGTCATCGAAGTTTGCTGCTACTCCTGCGCCAGCTTCTATAGTCACGTCGACCTTGAGTTTCTTGAAGCCTTTCGCAGTTTCGGGAGTAATTGCAACCCGGCGTTCGCCCTCTACTGTCTCACGTACCGCGACTAATCTCACCGACAGACCTCCATCTCTTGCTTATCCAACATCACTACCGGGCATCTCTTGGCCGGAATTGTCGGTAACCTTAGACTGGCTCAAAGCATCCTATGGGACCGTTGGTACGCTAACCCTCGGTTCGGGGATTGCAATATTTTTTGCGAAAAAAGCTTCTCGAAATCTTCTCTCAAACTGAATTGGAGGTCCTGAGAGCAGAATATGAGAGGTGACCGGTGATCTCTGAAAGCTCCCGGAGCCAAAGCTGGTCGATCTCTTCTTTAATTTCCTGACTCAGTTCGTTTTGATGGCTTCCCACTTTCCCATCTCGGACCTTGGCCGAAT
>CAYOGP010000207.1:0-4202 GCA_964403555.1 uncultured Spirochaetales bacterium
GTCAATTGTTGTTCGTTACTTGGAATGATATTGCGATACACCTGCCCATTTATGTAGCTATTCTGTCTATTTGGTTTTTGAAGCCTGGCTGGCGAAGTGGGATTGCGTTCTACCTATTGTTTAGTGTCGCAATTACTTCATCTGTTCAATTAACGGGAGTTTATATCGTTTTCTCGAGCTTAATCTTACCCGCGTTGGCGGCTGCTAACTCGCCGCGCCCTCACTTCGTCGCGTGGACGGTGGGAGTTTTGGCCGTTGTATATGGAATCTTTACCGCCGTGGTTTTCGATTTTCCGACAGGACCGATTATCGTAGTGTCGTTCGTGTTTTCATCTCTTGCGACGACCGTGATCAGAAAGCTGTCCGTTTATAAATAAAAAAGGAAAGCGTAATAGCGTCTATCGGAGAAAATTTGATCTAAGGTTCTACAAGAAGATCAAATTGAAGTATGTCTTGTCCAGGTGGACCGGTGATTCCTAGGTTCAATACCCAGTCTCCCGGCATGTGGAATTTTACCCCGTCAATTCGAAATCTCCCTTCATTCAGCATTTCAGTCACTCTAGGAGTAGTAGAAAGGCCGTGCTTATGTGAAGGCATGCCGCCGCTTACGGAAATATGATCGGGTGTGGTGGGTAGATTGTCAGAATCGCGAAACTCGACAATCCAGCTATGGATCTGGCCTAGCTTTATTGGAGGGTTGGAAGGGTAGATAGAGACCTGGTAGTGGCCCCGCAGAGTCGACTGCCAGGTGCCAGCGTGGTCATCTATTATCTTGTACTCGTCATTGCAAGCGATGTGCAAGAAACACCAAGCAAAACCGAGAAGAGCCGAGGCGATATTAACGTAACTAAAGCTTTTCGTATGTGAATGTTTTATTAACAATTTTCCAACCGTCTTCAGTCTGAAGCAAAGTCATATGGTCTCGGTACCATACGTTAAGGAATCTTGATACGACTGTAGCGTGGGCAATGTTTTCATCGAAGACTAAATGGTCAATCGTCCATTCGATTCCGTCTTCCGGAGGCTCCGATATCTTCGCGTCGTTTGCAGGTTTAGGGTTTCCGGTAAGACGGTCAATCCACGCTTCTATAGCGAATGTAACAGTCTTCCCCTCAAACTTTCCGAAGAGTTGTGCCTCGGGATGAAATACCTCCCTAATTAGGCTTCCATTCGCACTAACACAACCATGTACGTATTTTTCTAGGATTGAGTTTACCTCGGCACTGCTCTCGGGTTGTTTTAACATGTGATCTCTTAAATTTCCAAGAAACGTCTAAGCATTTTGTTGAAGAAGATGGGATCTTCGAGGTGAACCGCGTGCCCCAAGGCTTCGAACATGATGACCTCGCAGTCTTTTATACGCTCGGCCATAAAGTCGGCTCCGCCGGGGGGGGTAAATTCATCGTGGCGCCCCTGGAAGATTCCCGTAGGTACCTCGATTTCCGAAAGTAGATCTGTCAAGTCTTCACGTATTAGTTCCTCTAGGAGTTTAATTCCGACAAACCCAGGCGTTTGCATGAGGTTCATCCACACCCAGTCCAGCATTTGCATACTTGGTAGCTTGTGGAAGGTCCACTCCGCAGCTCGTCTGCGGCTGGCAGGTCGATCTCGGAGCTCCTCGTCGATCATAGCTCTCACAGCTTCCAAAGGAACTCCATGAATATAATCAGGGTTAGAAACGAAACGTGGGGACGTAGGTCCCACGAGACCCAACTGGATAATGTGATCTTTAATGGTGGCTGCGTATTTTGTAGCGATCCCACCACCTGTCGACCAACCCATTAACGTCGCGTCTTCAACCTTGAGTTCCTCCATTAGTCGTTTTAAGTCCTTGCAATGGTCATCAAAAGCGTACCCTCGTGAAGGCTTGTCGGAACGTCCATGTCCTCGAAGGTCGATAGCGATTGTTCGAAACTCGTCGCATAACGACGTTATCTGGGGCTCCCAAAATGTATGGTTTGCAGCCCAACCATGCACGAAAACAATTGGTCGACCTTCGCCAGATTCTTCGTAAAAAATATTACCTGCTTCTCCAGCCACATAAGACATGAAACTTTCCTCCTATAAACCTTTGAAATTTGGTCGACGCTTCTCTCTGAATGCAGCGACTCCTTCTCGGTGATCTTCGGTTACGATGCATTGGTCTTGACGGATACCTTCTAGGCCGAAGCTCGATTTAAAATCAGTTTCCATTGCATTTCTCATGATGGACTTTGTGTAGGCCATTGCTAAAGGGGCTCTCTCTGCCAAACGCTTCGCCCACCTATGTGCTTCACTTATTAGTTCATCATCGGGTACTACTCGATTACAAAGGCCCAGTTCAAGGCATCGAGAAGCGGCTACGCGTTCGCCTTCAACCGCAATCTGGTAGGCCGTTTTGTGTCCTACTGTGCGGGCTAAAAGCCAGTGGCAACCTCCATCTGGAACAAGTCCGATATTGCTGAAGGCAAGAAGTAGGTAGGCGTTCTCGCTCATTATGGAGAGATCAGAAGCGAGTGCAAAGGCCGCTCCTACTCCCGCGGCGGCACCATTGACGGCGCTGATAACCGGTTTTGGCATATGCATAATGGTTTCTATGGAAGGCAAGAAACCCTTAAGAAGGCTTTCTTCGGCCCCTGACCAGCGCGATTTGCGATCAACTAAGTCCGCGCCTGCTGAGAAGCCTTTCCCTTTACCAGTAATAATGACTACACGAACCTCAGCTTCTTTCGCTGCGGTTTCCAAGGCAAGTTGCAGGTCATCGGTCAACGATTGATTAAAGGCATTCCGAACTTCTGGACGGTTTAGAAATATCGTTGACACACCATCGTTATTTTCAACTTCTATACTGTCGTAACTCATTCTACCTCCTAAAATATTCTAACCTTTGTAGAGTTAGTGTTGTATCGAAAATTATATGTTTTTAAAGAAAAGGGTCCTAGATGGAAAATGTTGAGGAGATCGGAGTTCTCTTTTTTACAGATAAGATGGACGGTGCCTCCCTTCTTGAATATGCAAAGAGGCTCGAAGGTTGCGGTGTCCGTACTCTTTGGCTTCCGGAATTGATGGGGAGGGAGCCTTTTTCAACGGCGGGTGCCTTGCTTGCGAATACCGAGACGCTGCGGATCGGCACCGGCATTGCCAATGTCTACGTTCGCGACGCTAGCTCCATGGTTGCAGGTAGTCGGACCTTAGCTGAGTTGTCAGATGGAAGATTTGAGCTTGGTTTAGGAGTTTCGAATATTGGCGCCAGTGCTACACGAGGATATAAATGGATACCTCCCCTACAGAAGTTGCGGCAATATTTTGACGAAATGGAATCCGTTTCAATTGAAATGGTAAAGCCTTCGAAGCCTACACCCTTGTTTTTGGCAGCGCACGGTCCTCGGCTTCTTGAGTTTTCTGCTCAAAGAACAGATGGCGCACTTACCTATCTCATGACTCCAAAGCATACGACTTACGCAAGGAAAGTTTTAGGCAAAGACAAAAAGCTTCATGTCGGACAATTTGTTCTCGCCTGCGGGGATCCGGTGTTGGCACGAAAAATAGCACGTAAAGCTGTTAAGTATTATGTTTCGCTTGACTACTATCGGAGAGAGTGGCGAGACCAGGGGTTCAAAGCTACAGATTTTGAGAACGACGGGAGCGATCGTCTAATCGATCACCTCGTAGCTTGGGGGAGCGTTAAGGAAATACACGAGCGCTTAGATTCTCATCGTGAAGCGGGAGCAAATCAAATTATTTTAATTCCTCTAAACGCCACACCCGGTATTGATCCAGATTACGGTTTGTTGAATGAAATTTGCAAATAAAGGAAAATCGATCTGATGAAAAAAAACAGCAGCGGAGACACTTGGAAATCGAATTGTTTTAATAGGGTGCTAAGAGGGTTAGCTTTTTTATCGCTTTTCGCTTTGCCTTCAGGTGCGAAAAGTCTCGAAGTTGGTTCAGATGCACCGCCATTTGAACTCTTGGGATCTGATGGAACGGTTCATAAGTTGTCAGATTATAAAGGCCGAAAAGAAATTGTACTGGCTTGGTTTCCGAAAGCATTTACTCCTGGTTGAACGAATGAATTGGTAGCGCTGCGTGACAGTGCTGAATTATTAAAAAACTTTGATGCAGAAATATTTATGGTAAGCCTCGATGATCCGCAGAAGAACAAAGAGTTTTCTGAGGCACTTGGAAGTGCACACGTCCTCCTTTCCGATCCCGAGAAGGAA
>CAYOGP010000208.1:0-4189 GCA_964403555.1 uncultured Spirochaetales bacterium
ACCTTTGCCTCTTTCAATAAGAATCAACGCTGGTTCGGGTACTGGGGCACCTTTCAGATGTAAAGCTAAGTTTATGCGTATTTCCTCCTTCGACCTTCGCAGGCTAATTCCAAGTCTATCCAGGTACCGTCCCAAGAGCCCACCTCGTTTCAAGTCTCTCAGGAGAAATTGGTTATCTTCACCTGGCAAAGATAAGAGTGCCGTCTTACTTCTCCCTTTACTGAGCAGTGGCTGTGCGAAGACCTCTGCAAGAATTCCTGGTCTACAAAGATCGGTTTGCCGCAAGGCTGCTGCAAATCGCTGGGTTCCGTAGAGGACTACGGAGTTCTTCTTGGCTATGGGAATTGCGCCCTTCAGAGTTCTATCCGACGTGCGCGTAGGGAAGTCGCCAGGGCGAGCCCTGCGGTTAGTAAGTTAGGAAGCCAAAGCGCGGCCATGGCAGGAAGAAATCCATTTTCGGCAAGATATATTCCGAAAGAAAGAGCTGTGTAGTAAAGAAAAACGATGACTACGCACAAAAGCGCTCCCCATGATCGAGCACCTCGAGTCCTGCGAACTCCAAGGGCTACGCCGAGAAAAGCAAAGAGGACCGAGGCAAAAGGGACCGCATATCTTCGGTGCAGCTGAATCTCGTAGGGCTCGATTTGCCGTACTCTGGCCCAGGACGGAGCTACACCCTCTACGCGAAAATTATTGAGGATTTTTCGTAACGTTGAAGTCTCAAGTTCAGGAGGTCGAAGACGGTTAACGTTAGAACCAAGGACGTCTCCAAGGTCAAATATATAACTGGCATTGCCAAATGCAATCCTGCGATATTTGGAAGTTCCGGCGTCCTGGTTTTCGAAATGAATATCACCCTCCGCGAGAGTAAGGGTTACCGCGGCAGTCTCTTGATCAAAAGCAAAGGATCCCGATTCTGCGAAGATAGTGAAGGGTCTGGCCTGATTGGTATGGTCGGATATAACTACCCCTTTAAGTCCCAGCTCGGGACCGCGGCCCTCAACGAAAAGCAGTCGTTTCCCCTCGTTGTCAAGCCGTATAAATTGTCCGGCCTTGATCATCGAGCCGTTTGCTGCCACGGTCGCTGCAAGAGTTCTCATGTTCCTTCTTGCTTTGGGCTCTACGTTGTGGAGTAGGTGCGCTGTTCCAACAGCAACAAGACAGCCCAGGATCATGATCGGTCGGACGATTTGAGCAAAGCTTATTCCTAAGGCTCTCATGGCCGTCCACTCAGAATCTGCAGATATTCTTCCTATAGCAGCTAATACGCCAAAAAGAAAAGCCACGGGCACGGCATATGAGGCCAGCATGGCGGATAAATTGCCGGCGACGCTTGCTATGTCGCCAAATGAAATCCCTATCCCTCCCAAGTCACCTAGTCGCCTTAAAAGGTTTTGGAGCACAAGTATTGAGCCTACTCCTAGTAGACCAACTAAGGAGTATAAGGCCACCTCACGAATCAGGTATCGAGAAAGGGTTCCTGTCCAGCGCATCCACGTCTATGCTAACGCTCGCACACCGCTACGCGAGGCATAGGATGCTTCATTGTCAAAATCAGTTGGTTCAGGCCCCAAAAGCCTCACGAATATTGATAATTCGGCTTGGGGCCGTTGGGGACGTAGTAAGAACCGTACCTGCCGCAAGTTGTATTCGGAAATACTATCCCGATGCCCATATCGCTTGGTTAGTGGAACCAAAGGCTAAAACAATCCTCGATAGCGTGGTATGGCTTGATAAGGTTCTGATTTTTCCGCGCGATCGCCTTAAAGAGGCGGCTACGAACGGGAATTTCTTGACCGCGGGCCGGTTGCTGCGGACGTTTTTCCAGGACCTTCGATCCTCGAATTTTGATCTGGTGCTAGATTTTCATTCAATTTTCAAAAGTGGGCTATTGGGGTTTCTTTCAGGAGCGGAACGGAGGGCGGCATATAGTCCGCCCTATGGGAAGGAGTATGGCCACCTTTTTGCTACTGACCGCATTAAATTAAGCCCACCGAAATCGAGTCGATTTGAGCGAAATCGAGGAATGGTCTCCTTTTTAGGGATTGAAACAACCTCAGTAGATCCCGTTTTTTCGATTGAAAGCGGAATCAAAGACGCTCTTCATGCCAGGCTCCGAGAAGATATCCCTGGCTTTAATCAGGAAAGGTTGGTGTGCATTAATCCAGGCGCTAGTTCGGGTGCAACCTACAAGCGTTATACCGTTGATGGTTATGGAGAGGTCGCTATGGGACTCTCAAAAGCAGGGTATCTTCCTTTGCTAACTTGGGGCCCCGCGTTTGGCGAAAGGGATTTTGTCAAGGCAGTTCACACTGCCGCAAAAGGTGCGGCGCATCTTTCACCCGCGACACCATCTCTGGCTTCTTTAGCCGCGTTGCTTTCGTTGTCGCGGCTTTACTTAGGAGGTGATACAGGCCCTATGCATCTGGCGTCTCTCTTAGGGATACCAGTCCTTCAGTTGATGGGGCCAACGGATCCAATTGAAAATACCCCCTACGAGGGAACTCCTTGGGACAGGGTCAGAATCGACATAGCATGCAACCCCTGTCGTCATGGCTGTGCGGCCGCACCATGTATGTCCCTCATTCCCCCAGACGAAGTTCTTCGAAAAGCCATGCGTCTTTTGGCATGATCGGCGCGTTAAAGACCTGCTATTGGCGGCAACGTCGTCCCATTGTTAGCGTCTGTAAAACTCGCCGCCTTGGCGAGCGGCTAACATGCTGAATTCGCGAGGGATTCCTCTGAAAGACCTCTCCATAGTGATTGTCACCTGGAACGCCCGAGAAGTTCTTCTCGACGCGCTTTCTTCTATAGAAAGAGTTGTCCTTGCTCGCACGGGATCAGGCAAGATCAAAACCGAAACGATTGTAGTGGACAATGGTTCGGAGGATGGCTCAGTGGAGGCTGTGCGGTCACGATTTCCTTGGGTCGATTTAATCGATCTGCCTGAAAATTTAGGCTTTGCTCGCGGCAATAACGTGGGACTAAAACGGTCTAGCGGGAGGCACGCTCTTCTCCTCAATAGCGATACTCTGATTTTGCCTGATGCATTAGAATCGTGCGTTCGTTTTCTTGATGGCAATCCGAGTGTTGGTGTCGTTGGGCCCCAGCTGCTCAACCCGGATCGGAGCAAGCAAAACTGCATTCATAATTTTCCCAGCCTAATTTCCGAAATAATTCCTAGAGGTGTTTTAGAGACGCTCTTCCCCAAGTCCTTCCCCAGCAAGCGTTACCCCCACAAAGAACCGATCGAGGTTGAAGCTGTGTTGGGGGCTTGTCTTTTCGTGCGGAGAGAAGTTCTTGAAGTGGTAGGGCTCATGCCGGAAGACTACTTCTTTTTTTTAGAAGAAACTGATTGGTGCTTTCAGATCAAGAAAGCTGGATACAAGGTGGTCCATGTGCCGACGGCTCAAGTGGTCCACATTTTTGGGGCAAGTACGAAGAAGAAGATGCCGACTGCTACTCGGGTCGAGTACCACAGGTCTCTCTATCATTTTTTTCGTAAAAATCGAAATAGGTTCTCCTGGCTAATTTTGCAAACAATCCGTTGTTTAAAACTCGCACTATACGTAGTTTTAGGGTTATTCCGAGCGTTCTTAACGAAAGACCTGTGGGGACGCTGGCAAGCCGATGTGAGGATACTTTCTTGGCATCTAATAGGTCAACCAGCTGGTTGGGGACTTTCCGGCCAGCGCAGAAATAGGAAGAGTTCGTGAAAATCTTGGTTACAGGTGGTGCGGGTTTTGTGGGGTCCCACCTCGTAGATAGGTTGTTAGAGCAGGGCCACGATGTAAGGGTTCTAGATAACCTGGATCCACAAGTTCATGGAGGAGCAAGGAAGCCTCCTCCATATTTTAACCAACGTGCGGAGCTCATTGTGGGCGATGTAAGAGATCGTGAATGCGTAGCTGCGGCACTTGAAGGTATTGAAGTTCTCTTCCATCAGGCGGCTGCGGTCGGCGTCGGGCAATCAATGTACGAGATCGAGCACTACGTTTCAGTGAACGGCATCGGTTCTGCTGTTGTGTTGGAAGAAGTTATTAAAAGAAAGGACCGCATCAAGAGGATCGTAGTGGCTTCCTCAATGTCAATATACGGCGAGGGAGCCTATCGCGACAGCAAGAATGAAGTGGTCTATCCATCATTGCGCGATGATGGAAAAATGGCGTCTCAAAAGTTTGAATGTCTA
>CAYOGP010000209.1:0-2032 GCA_964403555.1 uncultured Spirochaetales bacterium
CTGAAAAATTGGATTTCAGAAATGGTGTCTTCAAATGATAAGAACGCTTATAGCCAAGTGTTAAGCGAAGGACTCTCGGATTTTGATCTATCCTCTAGGGTTTCAAAAATAAGTGCTCCGACTTTGGTCGTTGTTGGAGAGCACGATCGGGTTATTCCTCCCGACCAAGGTCGCGACTTGGCTAGCGAAATTAGAAATGCGAAACTTGAAGAAATTCCAGGCGTGGGTCACTGTGGCTATTCGGAAGAGCCGGAGATATTCAATCAAATTGTATTGAAGTTCTTGTCGTCGCTTTAAGTAAATCGGCTGGCTCTCTCGTCTCGTGCGAAAAATCTATTGAGTAACTTTTAGTAGATTATGGAACCTTTTTGCACAACTAGTTCGCCGTCAAGCCTGAGATCACAATTTTTCATTGGTAGGTCTAGATGGCACTGTGTGTCGTTAGTTCCTCCGAACTCAATATCGGGACCAAGTGAAAAGAGGACATTACCCCAGTGAGCTCTTGCGTCCATTCCTATGCCCGGGACGTCGACTGTCCACTGAGCATCCTCATTGAGCCCCCATCCAATATGTGAAACCGCGTATGCTCTGTCATCGCTGTAGTTCTGGATGTAGCCGTTTAGAGCGGAAGCTTCTGCATCGCCAGATATCTTAGTGACACGGCCTTCTGAGATCTCAAAAGAAATAGGCTCTCGGAGCATTTTCATCTGGGGGAGTAAGATGTCTCCAGGTGCCATGACAACACGTCCATCTACGCCCCCAGGTTTGGCCATGGTTGCAAGAAAGCCAGAAGGCCAATGATCCCAACGACCGGGTGTATCGGTAAAGCCGTACTCGGTAAGTATTTGTTTGTTACCCAATTGATAAACTACATCAGTTCCTTCTTCGTTAGAGAAATGCAATTCTGTAGCTGACGCTAGGAGTTTTTCGGACTCTTCGACCCTCTGGCGACTTTCCTTGCTAGGGAAGAGTCTTTCGAGTATTTCAAATGGTTCTACCGCAAGTAAGATCCGTGTTCCCGACGCTTGGATTTCTATCTGTTCCTTGGAGAATAAGAGCAGCATCAAATCGATCACTAAATCTGCCGCTTTTAGGGTACTCATTGCGGCTTTGTTATCGCTTAAGGAACTTTTTCCAAGCTGGGTAATGCGCTCACCGGCCGTTAGGGCCTCACTTGTTGATAAATTCAAATCTTCGACTTCCGACCCGAGCTGCTTAGCTGCCTCCACGAAAGCAAGAGCATAGTCTCTAAGAGCATTTCCTTCGCTTAAGACGACCACCTTCTCGTAGGGCTTAAGGTTGCATAAGACTAGTTCACGTTGAAATAGATTGACCTTTTTTGAGTGCTCACGATTCATGAATTCTCCAATCGGTTGAATAGTCTGGTTCTTAAATGATACCCTAGCCCCTCTAGTTAACGTTCGACAACAGGAGAAAACTTTATGTCCGATCAGCTTTCTCAGAAATATCATTCGGCCGTAGACCAGACTCGTCAAGATCTTTCACGTTCGCGTCACCTGCCAGGTGATTTCTATACGTCGAAGGACATTGAAAAACTCGAACGCGAGAATATTTTTCAAAAAGAGTGGCTATGTATCGCTAGAGAAGAGGAATTTGAGGAATATGGAGATTATCGTGCCATTGATATTGCAGGTGAACCGATAGTTGTTTGTCGCGCTAAAGATGGGCAACTTCGCGCCTTTTATAATGTGTGTCGACATCGTGGGACTGCAGTAGTTGAAGGAAGTGGCAATCGCAAGAGTTTTCAGTGCCCGTATCATGCGTGGACATATGATTTGGAAGGAAGCCTGCGAGGTGCGCCATACACAGATGAGATTGAAGGGTTTTCCAAGGAAGACTTTAGTTTGAAGTCGGTGCTGTTAGATACTTGGGGAGGTTTTGTTTTTATTAACTTGAATCCCAATTGTGATCCACTCCTTAAATCGCTGGGTAGTTTTACGGAAGTATTTGCACCGTATAGGCCTCAGGATTGTCGCCTCGCATTCCGGATTCGAGTCGAGTACGACAGTAA
>CAYOGP010000209.1:2132-4173 GCA_964403555.1 uncultured Spirochaetales bacterium
ATAGGCCTCAGGATTGTCGCCTCGCATTCCGGATTCGAGTCGAGTACGACAGTAATTGGAAAGCAGTTGCGGAAAATTTTGTCGATATATATCACCTAGCTACGCTTCACGCCGACTCGTTCGGGTCAAATCAACCTTTGGATTCTTACGAGTTTACGACATATCCTTGGGGTTATACAGGGAGGTTCAAAGGGCTTAGTCCAATGACCCTAGATGGTCAGCCACGTTATGGGATGATGCCTTGGCTGACAGGCGACTATTTAGAATACGGATATTCCTCACATTTATTCCCGAACACGGGCTTTTATGCCCGCCAAGATAATATGCATTGGGTTACGCAGTGGCCAATTGATGTGAACCGTTCTGCTGCAGAGGTTCATATGATGTTCCCAAAAGAATTTCACGAGCGTCCTGATTTTTCTGAAAAGCTGAAGGATTACGAGGAATGCTTTAGATTAGTGATCGAAGAGGATGTCTCGATGATCACGGCTCTTCAAAAAGGATTTTCTTCTAAAGGATTTAATCCCGGCCCTATGTCAAGGTTTGAACATGGAGTTCATCATGTTATTAAATACAATCTTGATCGAATCTTTGGAAAAATTTCATGATATTCGTTCTCTATGGATTGTCTCGATAATTAGCGATCTACATCGAAGAGTTCATCTATCCTATCAAGGGTAGATTTCATGTGTGTCACATATTTAAGGAAACTTCCGTTGTAATTTCCGTCCTGACGTCGTTGAGTCTCGCCTTCAAAATTATAGTACCCAGGAGTGCAGTCCTCGGCTCTTGTGGTTTTCCCTCTATTCGAGATCACCTCGTTAACCCACCAATCTTCTGCATCTCTAGTTACGTCGAGAGTTTTGTATCCATTGTCCCGTGCATGTTTAATGCACCCAGCAATATGGTCGCCCTGTCGTTGCAGAACATCGGTGAGATTAAACCGAAACGAAGCTTGATAGCCGCCCATTATGAATAGATTTGGGTAGCCCTGAGAATGTATTCCTAGGACAGTACGAACTCCATCACGGTACTTGTCTTCCAAATCTAGTCCGTCGACTCCAAGAATCCGATTGTAGGTACCTGTTTTTTGCACCTCGAAACCTGTAGCCATGATTAGAAGATCAACAGGGTACTGTTTACCTTCAAAGATAGGCCCGTCTGATCCTATTTCGAGAATACCCTTACCTTTCGTGTCGACTAATTGAACATTCGGACGATTGAATGTAGGGAGATATTCATTATCGAAACACGGTCGTTTGCACATCATCATGTACCATGGCTTTAGGGATTCTGCTGTTTTAGGGTCTGCAACCGTTTCCTCAATTCGTTTGTGAATTCTCATCATTGCATCGATATTTGCGTTTTCCTGACGACGAATCTTCTCCTCTCTAGATAACGTTGAGGTCGACTGTTTGTGACGAGGCTCTGAATTGAGCAAAGCTTTTTCTCTGCGGATTGCTTGCCATCCGGACTGAAGCGTCTTTGCCCATTCAGGATCTGTCTTCCAATCATCTTTGATGTCAATTGAGGAAGGTGTTCGCTGAAAGACATAGAGAGACCGAGAAGCTTTTCCCAATCTTGGAATTGCTTGGACAGCAGATGCTCCTGTACCAATTATACCCACTGTTTTGTCGGAAAGTTTAGAAAGGTCCTGTCCGGTATATTCGTAATCCCATCGAGACGTGTGAAAAGAATGGCCTGAAAATGATTCGAGGCCACGGATTTTCGACAGTTTAGGCTTAGTTAACGTTCCGTTGGCGCATATTACAAATTGAGCCTTTATTGAATCCCCGCGATTGGTTGAAATAATCCAACGTCGTTCGGTTTCATCCCATAACGTGCTAGTAACAGTCGTGTGAAAGAGAGCGAGCTTATAAAGATCAAAACGTTTCGCAATTTCCTGACAATAAGCATATATCTCGTGACCTTGAGCATAATGATGAGTGGGTACGTAGTTCATCTCGTCCAAAAGCGGTAGGTAATCGTAGGCGACGACGTCGCATGCTACGCCAGGATATCGGTTCCAGTACCAAGTTCC
>CAYOGP010000210.1:0-2713 GCA_964403555.1 uncultured Spirochaetales bacterium
GCCCTCAAATCAAAGTCTTAGTCAAACGTTTACTTAACACAGGAAGCAGATCAACTACACACCTTCCATTCAAGAACCCTCACTGTTAATCTAAAACTCCACCTGAGGTCTCGTCGCCATTTAGTGTATTCTTAAGCACGAGGCTCGGCTTAAAGGTAAGAACTCTCCTCGCGTCGAGTCGTATTTCTTCACCAGTTTGAGGATTTCTTCCTTTTCTTGCATTCTTCTCACGGACCACGAAATTACCAAAGCCCGAAATTTTTACTTTTTCACCTTCTTTCAGCGTTTCTTTGATTATATCGAAGACTCTTTCAACTAATTCAGCTGACTCTTTCTTCGAAAAGCCGACTTTTTCATAAATTTGTTCAACGATTTCTGCCTTAGTCATCAGTTCTCCTTAAAATCTCTAGCGAAGTACTCCATCAAATCGCTTCTCCAACATTTTAAGCACTCTCTGGGTCACCTTGTTAACCTCTTCATCTCTTAGCGTCCGATCAAGCCGTTGAAATGTTAACCTCAGAGAAAGGCTCTTTTTACCATCAGGAACCCCTCTACCTTCGTAGTGGTCAAAAACTTCAAGTCCACAGAGTACAGTTCCTCCAGCCCTCTGCACAGCCTCAATTATTTCACCGCTTTCTTGACCCACATTGAGCATGACGGAAAAATCGCGACGAATCGATGGAAAACGGGATACCTCTTTAACAAGCTGCTCTCTTCCCGAAACTACGGCGAGCTTGCTCAAATCAAAGCTCACCAAGGCTAGAGGTGCATCTATTTCGAAATGACTTGCTGTTGCAGGATGCAATTCACCCAAAGAAGCCACTCTTGTTCCTTCGACTTCGTAACAACCAGATGCCCCGGGATGGAAATACGAATCCCTCTCCTGTCCGTTGAATTTTGTATTAATTGCCAACCTCTCGAAGACTCTCTCCGCTATCCCTTTTATTTGAAAAAACAATGGCGCCTCTTGCGTCCAAAGGTCCTTCTCTGAAATTCCCGCAACCACCGCTACAGCCTCGGAATTCTCCAAGGGAAGCTCGTCTAAAGTTTCTCGTCGGAATACTCTAGAAACCTCAAATACGCGAACTCTTCCAGCCTGCCTACTCAAATTTTGTCTAACTATTCTCAAGACTGACGGAACTAAGGAATCCCGAAGGAAGGGCTCATCGGCCCTAATCGGATTTAATATTTCTACCCGCTTATTACGATCATCGTCCTCCCTCAACCCCTTTTGGTCTTCAGAACGTGCGGATGAAAATGTCATTAACTCTACCAAACCAACATTACACAAGGAATCTCGAACTTCCTCTACCGTCGTTCGTAAAGGTGGAATCGAAACCCCGGTTCCTGGTGATGCGGGTAGAGTCTCAGGAATTTGACCATACCCGTAAACGCGGGCGATCTCTTCAATCAAGTCTTCCTCAATTAGTAAATCCTTCCTGTAAGGAGGGACTTGGCAAACCAAGACGCCAGACTGGACTGTACAAGCGAGGTCGAGCCGACGTAGAACGTCCATCATCGTTTCCGGTACAAGCTCTGTTCCTAAAACCTTATTAACCCGCTCTACCGCAACGGCAACTTGAGAAACCCTTGACTCGCTTTCGCCTCTTACACATATCGGACCAGAAAGGATTTCACCGCCAGCCAGCTCCTTAATCAAACATGCCGCCCTATCAATTGCGAATTCAAGACCTTCTGTATCAACGCCTCGTTCAAATCGATACGAAGCTTCAGTTGATAGACCTAGTCTTCTAGCCGTCCTTCTCACTTGAGACGGATGAAAAATTGCCGCTTCAAGTAAAACCTCCTTTGTCCCAACTTCGACCTCCGAATTAACTGAACCAATTACACCGGCTGGAGCTAGAGCTTTGTCGTCGTCTGCTATAACCAGATCGTCTTCCGTCAAAACATATTTTTTGTCGTTCAGCGCTTCTATTTCTTCATTAGAGAAAGCTCTCCTTACCGATACCTTATCCCTAATCTTTCGGAGATCGAATGCGTGCAGTGGCTGTCCCAGTTCCATCATCACGTAATTTGTAATGTCTACAACGTTGTTGATTGAGCGAATGCCTGCACTCTCCACTCGGGACCTAAGCCACTTCGGGGACGGGCCAACTGTCACATTCCTCACCACGCGACCCAAATATTTATGACAGCCTTTCCCATCAAGAATTTCAACTGAAACTAAATTTGATGTTTTATCTTTATGCTCGATAATCTGTGTTTCAGGAAGCCTAATAGACCCACCAAAATGAGCGCGAACTTCACGTGCCATACCAAGAATAGAAAGCCAATCGCCCCTGTTAGGTGTAATTGAAATATCGAGTATCTTATCATTGTTGCCAATGACCTCTGCAGCGTTTACACCGACTGCAGTGCTTTTGGGAAGGACTAGAATTCCAGAATGATCGCCTCCTAACCCCAACTCTCGCTCTGAGCAGATCATTCCATTTGACGTGATGCCGCGTAACTTTGAGCGTTTTATCTTAGTACCATCAGGAAGAACAGACCCGTGGAGGGCGACCACCACTTTTTGCTCAGCTTGCACATTGGGTGCACCGCAGACAATTTCAAGTGAAGTTTCACCTCCAATGTCAACGTTACAAACTGACAAGCGATCTGCATTTGGATGCTGTATTCGTTCGAGAACTTGACCCACTACAAACGATTTAAGATCCACACCAACCTGTTCGATCCCTTCAATTTCCAAGCC
>CAYOGP010000210.1:2813-4154 GCA_964403555.1 uncultured Spirochaetales bacterium
CTACAAACGATTTAAGATCCACACCAACCTGTTCGATCCCTTCAATTTCCAAGCCACCAACGGTAAGTCGGTCTTCTAGTTCCTCGAGAGGAGGTAGATCTATCCATTCACTAAGCCACTCAAGCGAGACTTTCACTTAAAAACTTCCCTATTCGACTGAGACAAACATCTCATTTCAACTGACCCAAAATTCTGATATCACCTTCGAAAAGTCGATGAATATTAGGAATCCCGAACTTCAACATTGCAGTTCGATCAATACCCATTCCAAAGGCAAAGCCCTGGTATTTCTGAGGATCTATTTCGCAATTGCGAAGAACAGTCGGATGAATCATCCCGCACCCGCCCCATTCCAGCCAACGATCCCGCCACCAAAAATCCATCTCGGCGGAAGGTTCGGTAAATGGAAAAAAGTGAGCACGAAACCTTAATTTTATATCTGCTCCGAATAGGTGTCGCGCAAATGCATATAAAGTTCCCTTGAGATCAGCAAATGTTACATCGGAGCCCACACAAAACGCTTCGATCTGATGAAACATTGGATAGTGTGTTGGATCCAAATCATGACGATAGACCCTACCGGGTGCAACAAATCGGAATGGAGGAGTTTTTCCTCTCATCGCTCTAACCTGAACATTTGACGTATGAGTTCTCAGCACCTGATCCCCGGAAACGAAAAAAGTATCCTGCGTATCACGTGCGGGATGGTCGTCCGGAAAATTAAGTGCACCAAAATTGTTGTAGTCCGTGTCCACCTCGGGACCATCCTCGACGGAATAACCGAGAGATTGAAAAAAGTTCACCATATCCCGTTCGACCAACGTCACTGGATGTAACGAACCAGAAGGAAACTTCACCCCAGGAAGGGATACATCTGTCTTGTGGCTTTGGAGAGACTGAGATCGTGATAACTCTTGCAGGGAATCTCTCCGGACACTCACTGCTGCCTCAAGAGTCTTCTTCGCCGCGTTAAGTAACTGACCAGAGACCTCTCTCTGTTCCTTAGGAAGAGAACCAAGTTCCCGAAGGAAACCGGACAGTTCACTCTTCTTACCGATTAATTGCGAGCGTAGTTCTTTCAGAACTTGAAGCGAAGAGCAACTTTCAATCTTCGACTCTGCATCCTCAACAAGATTTTCTACTTCTTCGGCCGTGAATGGCATCGTTTATGCGGAGGGGCTCACGTTAGATTTTGCCGTTTCTACCAGACGAGTAAATGTATCGGGATCACTGACTGCGATCTCAGCCAGATTTTTCCTATCAATCTCGACTCCAGCGGAGCCTAAACCATGAATCATCTGACTATAAGAAATACCGTTTTCTCGTGCGGCTGCATTAATC
>CAYOGP010000211.1:0-4150 GCA_964403555.1 uncultured Spirochaetales bacterium
CCGCATTCCCGCGAGAACAACCAGGAGTCTCGGGAGGCCAGCCTGGCGACCTCGCCGAATTTAAAGAGATTCCAGATAGAGGAGAACGGTCGTGATCGAGGTCAAAAAGCATGATCTGGTTATCGTAGGTGCAGGGGCTGCGGGGCTTCGGGCGGCAATTGCAGCTGCGGAAGCAGATCCCTCCGCGAGCATTGCCCTCGTTTCCAAAGTTTATCCGATGCGAAGCCATACTGTCTCTGCAGAGGGAGGAGCCGCGGCTGTGGCTCGCGAAGACGACTCCCAGGAGATGCATGGATACGACACGGTCAAGGGTTCAGACTTTCTCGGTGACCAAGACGTGATTGAATACTTTGTAGAGGAGGCTCCGAAAGAACTCACTCGCCTAGAACATTGGGGCTGTCCGTGGAGTCGGAATGAAGACGGCAGTGTTGCTACACGGGCGTTTGGGGGTATGACGACCAAGCGGACGTGGTTCGCGGCGGATAAGGTAGGTTTTCACATCCTCCACAGTCTTTTTCAGCATTCACTGCAATTCGAAAATATTGTTAGATATGACGAGAATTTCGTGACAAAACTTTTGGTTGAGGATGGGGCTGTCCGTGGAGTTTCTTCGCTTTCAATTAGGGAAGGCGTGATCCGTTGCATTTTGGGAAGGGCCGTGATCCTGGGAGCAGGAGGCGCTGGCAAATGTTTCCCCTTCACCACTAATGGCATGATTAAAACTGGTGATGGAATGGCTCTAGCGTATCGCGCTGGGGTTGCCTTGAAAGATATGGAGTTCGTGCAATATCATCCCACGGGCTTACCTGGTACAGGCATCTTGATAACGGAGGCTTCGAGAGGCGAAGGGGGTTACCTCCGAAATTCATTAGGTGAGCGCTTTTTAGTCGACTATGACTACGGCGTCGGAGCCAAGGCTGAATTAGGTCCGCGAGATATGATCTCTCGAGCAATAATGGGGGAGATTGCGGCCGGAAGAGCGTTCAAAGGGCCTTACGGGGAGTACGTGCACCTTGACCTTACTCATGTGGGAGAGGCAGCGATCGATAGCAAACTCCCATTTGTAAGGGAGCTAGGAAGAACATATGTCGGCGTAGACCCGGTTCACGAAATGATTCCGATAAGACCCGTGGTGCACTACATGATGGGAGGAGTTGATACCGATATCACCTCGGCAACTTCGTTGCCGGGTTTATATGCGGCGGGAGAGGTTGCTTGTGCCTCGCTTAACGGCGCCAATCGTCTTGGATCGAATTCGCTCACTGAATGCCTGGTATTCGGTGCTCGCGCCGGAACCACAGCGTTGGTTTATGCAAATGGAACCGATGATTGCAACGAGGCACGAATGCGATCCCAAGTTGCAGATGAGGTCGAACGACTAGACGGTCTTAGGGGACGACAAAAGGGAGGAGAGCGGATCTCTCAAATTAGAAACGAAATGAACCTGGCAATGGAGCGAGGCTGCGGAGTTTATCGCGAACAGGCTTCAATGGCTCAGACGGTGAGAGAAATGGGGCAGTTAAGGGGCAGGGTATCTGACTTAGGTCTACAGGACGCAAGCATGGTGTTTAACACTGAACTTATTGCTGCTCTCGAGCTCCATAATATGGTCGATGTGGCTGAGACTGTTGCAATGGCTGCGCAGCAACGAAAAGAGTCGAGGGGCGCACATGCCTGCAGTGACTTCCCTCATCGTAATGACCAGGAATACTTACATCACTCCCTCGTCTATTGGGATGCAGGGGGGCCTAGGTTTGACAAAAAACCGGTGAACCTGGGAACTTGGGAACCCGAGGAGCGTAAATACTGATGAGTGAAATAAACAAGAAGACTTTTAAAGTTACACGCTTTGACCCGGATCAGGATGAGGAGCCGCGTACAGAAGCCTATGAGATACCGGTCCAAGATGATTGGAAGGTCTTGGACGCACTTAATTACATAAAAGATGAAGTGGATCCTTCTCTATCCCACCGTTGGTCCTGCCGAATGGCAGTCTGCGGGAGCTGCGGAATGCAGGTTAATGGAGAGCCGAAGCTCACTTGTAAGACAGCTCTCTCGGATTACGAGGATACTGTCGAAGTGGCACCGCTGGCGAATTTTCCAATCATCCGTGATCTGGTCGTTGAGCTCGAGGGTTTCATGGAGAAAATGAAGACCGCCAAGCCCTGGATTATGTCCGCTAAAGAGCGTGCAGCAGAAGAGGGGCCAACCTCTCAGTCACCCGAGGAACTGGCTGCGTTTAAGCAGTTTAGTATGTGTATCAATTGCATGCTTTGTTACTCAGCATGTCCCGTTGTTGGTAATGAACCGGATTTCTTAGGACCTGCAGCTCTAGCTTTAGGTCATCGGTATAACCAAGACACGAGGGATGAGGGCTCTTCGGAAAGAAATGAGATTTTTCGGGACGAAGGAGGAGTCTTCGCGTGCTCCTATGCCAATGAATGCAGCCAGGTCTGCCCCAAAAATGTGGATCCATCGGCAGCAATTCAGCAAGCTAAACTGCTTAATGTGATTGATTGGGCGAAGTCCTTTGTAGTCCCTCGAGGAGGAAAATGAGGTGGGCGGAATAAATTCACTAGGAGCTCACCAATTAGACAAAGGGATTAACGATGACTAGACGAGCCCGTGTTGATTCGATGAAGCCATCTGTACCAGGTCCTACTCGGACCGCTCCTCCGAGGATGCCCGACAACTTTCCTGGTCGAGGCAATTACCTTGGTTATATAACGTTCGGCCTTTGCGGCTTTGTTCTTTATGCTGTTGGTTTTCTAATGTTAAGAACAATTTGGGCGCTTGGAAGCGGAGAACGGGAGTGGGACAGGCTTATCCAGGGCTTCCAGAATCCAGTTTACATTCTATTTCACGTGTTTTGCGTAATTAGTCTGACCTGGTTTGCTTTACGTTTTTTTGGACTTTTTCCAAAAACTCAGCCTCCAAACATTGGACGATTTAAGCGACCTCCGGACATCTTTTTCATCGTCGCACTCAATGGTGGTTTCCTTGCAGTCTCTCTGCTGGTGATTGCAGTGCTGTCAGGAGTTTTACTATGAGAGGTAAAATCGCGTTGGAGGCAAAGATATGAAGTTTTTAATGCTCAAGCTAGAGCCCATAATCTGGCAACTGTTCGGCGGTGGGATGATGCTGGGAGCTTTCTTGTACCCGGCTTATTTACTTGTAATCGGATTCACTGCACCGCTAGGCATTACGCCGATTGAAGAGCTCTCTTACGAGAGAATCCTGGGTTTGGCTAGCTCTATTCCAGGAAGTGTACTGATTGCTGCAACCATCTCGCTTCCTCTCTGGGCGGCAGCACATCATGTTCGGCACATTTTTATAGATTTTGGAGGATTAGAGAGGGACGGTGTTGTGGGACTGGTTTGCTACGGCGCGGCTGCTGTAGGGTCAGCGTTGTCCGTTATTGCGGTCCTTCGCCTCCACTTTTGATGGTTTACTGGATTGAGTGAAACCCGTAGACGACGGATTGAGGTCAAGCTAGGGGAGAAATTAAACACAACTTCGCTCGAGGTGGTAGATGAGAGCCACCTACATGCTGGGCACGCAGGTGCTCAATCCGGAGCGGGTCATTTTTCGGTTGTGATTGAATCCGAGAAATTTAGAGGAATGACACGATTGGCCGCCCAACGCCTTGTATATGAAGCACTCTCGGAAGAGATGGGTACAGAGATACACGCGTTACGTATTAAAACCTCTATTCCAGCAGGTAAAGCCGACTCCTGACTTTAATCTTCTGTATCCAAATACAAGCGACGCCAGTCAGGGAGGGAAACGCTGAAACCGGCGGCATTTTTATGCCCCCCCCCACCGCGCTCCAGTGCAAGCTTGCTGACGTCGAGATCTCCGATCGAATAAATAGAGGCCTCTATCCGGCCTTTTCGGAGTTCGTAAACCAGCCCGTACGGAAAAGAATACTTGGCGCGCAGTGCGAGTTTGTGCCCGATCCAGGCTCTTAATGCGGAAGAATTTACGGCTTCTATGAGCTCGTCTCCCAATTTTACTTTGTGAGAGGTCTTTAGAGATTCATCGATTTTCTTCGTCTGCTCGAGGACAACCTCTTGCCCTTTTGAGATGAGGCAGGAAACACCTTTTGTCGCCAACTTATCCCAGAGGTCGAAATCGAATGCATAGGTTG
>CAYOGP010000212.1:0-4136 GCA_964403555.1 uncultured Spirochaetales bacterium
TTCTCCGCGTCCAGTGATCATGAGTGCAGGGAATTCAGACGTAGGGATTGACTTTGCTTGTCGTCAAGCAGATTGGGCCTTTGTGATTGCTCCTACTCTCCAAGGGTATAAAGATCGCGTGAGTGAAGTACACCGTCTTGCGGCAAAGTACAATCGCAATGTCCGAGCGGCGACAATGGTGTATGTGATCGAAGACAGTACTGATGCAAGGGCCGAAGCGACGAAGCAATGGCTTGAAGACGAAGTGGATAAAGTAGCGGTTAGGAACTTTGTCGATTCCCTTAAAAGGTCTTCTTTTAAGGGAGATTTTGTCTCGGACGATTTCGATGAAGCGGATGACCCGTGGGCTGGTATCGGAAAAGAGATGTTCATGCGCATTGCTATGGGCATTGGTGCTTGGCAGATCATAGGGAGCTACGAGAGCGTCGCAGAGCGAATACGTGAATTGAGTGATGCGGGGATAGAGAGCATCCTTATGTGTTTTTTCGATCCACTTGGCGGTCTTCATCACATGGAAGACGAGATCATTCCTATCTTAAAGAAGATGGGGCTTCGAAAGTAAGATTGGGGCGTTCCATTTCTCAATTGACAAGGTTCGCAAAAGCTTTGCGGGTTTCCTTGGAAACCGGCTTTGAGAAAAGAGATACACCCGCAAAGCCTACGGTGTTAAAAAGAAGCCCCCAGGCACTCGCATCAATGGGTACAGCTGTTTTTAAAATCTCGACATTCCTTAGTAGTGATTGAACTAGATTCCACTTATCCCAAGCTTCCGACGCGTTGGCGAAGGAGCCTAGTAAAGGCCCGAAAACGAACGCACCTGTAAGACCAAGAGTAAGTCCAACAACAGCGCCGAGAGAGGTTCCTCTTCGGATGAAAAGGACGTCTATTGTTGCTGGGAGAAGTTGGGAAGTAAATGCTACGGCCACGAGCCCAAGTGCCACCAGCATCTGAAGGATTTCTGAACTGTCTCCAGCTCTTTCTAGATGCTTTCCTCGAACAACTAAAAAAACCGCAAGTACGCTAGCGAATAATATGACGAGTCTTCCAACGTTAAGGCTTTCTCGTTCTCCCGAATTTGGTCGGAAAATACGTTTGTAGATGTCTCTGACAGTAACCGCAGATAGAGCGTGCAAGCTGCTATCGGATGTACTCATCGATGCCGCCATAATTGCGACCAGAGTTACTGCTCCTAAGAGAATTCCAAAACTTCCGAGGACACTCGGGAGTACATCGCGCAAAATCACGACAAATATTTCATCGTAACCACCGACAGCGGAAGAAGACCTAAAGAAACCGCTCTCGTCCCATTCTAATGGGTAAAGAATTTGGCCTCCTAAACCGACCAACATCGTTCCTAACAAGAAGCAAGGAGGAAGGCAGATAGCGAAGCATAAAGCACTTTTTCGTAGTGCTTCTCGATTTTTTGAGGAGTAGAGTCGCATCCATTGTGCCGGCTGCAGTATTCCGGCTAATGCCGCGAAAAGAACGACAGTCATCATTTTTGACCAATGCCAGGTACCGCTGTTTCCAGGAAGTGTTAAAGACGACGTAGGAAGTTCCATAAGTTTTTGGCCGAAAGAGGTGGGGCCTCCGGTTAAAGTTAACACAGCTATTCCTCCTAAGAGCATTCCACCCATGAGAAGAAGCCCTTGGAGTACATCAGACCATGCAATGCTTCGCATTCCGCCAACAAGCACGTAAATTGCAGTTACTGCTGCAATGAGGATAGTTCCTACCTCAAAGGCATAGGTGCTAGGGAAAAGCCGAGACCAGACTAAACCTCCCGCTTGAAACTGCATCATGATGTAAGGAATGACCCAAAGGAATGCAGTTAGGGATACCAAAAGACGGAGCGCTTTCCGGTCCCCGTAATAACCACAAAAAAGATCGGCAGGAGTGATAAAACCAAATTCTTTTCCAAGAGACCATATTCGTGAACCCAAAACGTAAATAGCAAGTCCGGCAATTGGGAGGTTTAGGCTGAATAGTGCAAAGACTACGCCTTCTCGGTAGACCATGCCCGGGGCGCCTAACAAAGCGAAGGCGCTGAAATAGGTCGCCATTATTGAGAGCGACGTTACCCACCAGTTTTGTGATCGCCCGGCAAGGAAATAATCCTCTTCATCGTTTGTACCTCTTTGGTATCCGATCCAGCCCAAAATCATTAAGGCTAGGAGGTAGATTCCTAATACAAATGCAGAAAGGTGATTATCGGTCGGCATCGGATCCGATCGATGTTTTCCAGGAAGTATGGTTTATTGTTATCAGGATTACGATTTGTATCAACCACCAGAGGATGCTCCAGACATATATCCGTGGCCAGCCGAACCATGAATCGGCTTGATTTACTAGAAGCACCCCGGGGCCAGCTCCAAGAATTAAACACAGCAAGAAAAGGTAAAACAGTAGGGACGTCATAGGTCGAGTCTAGATCATAAATGTCTTCTATCACTAACTAGAAAGAGTTAGTCTAGATTTGTCAGGCATTTTTTGAGAATTAGTAACGGGACGTGATCGAAAGTGCGCGAAAAACGGAACGCTATTTTCAGTTTGAATCGGCTAAAGCTTGGGCTTTTTTGTCACAACGCGACGGTCCCCCAGATGTCGCGAGCGCCTGAGAGATATTATCCAACCTGGAACCGTTCACTTGCAGTAGTGCGTAAAGCCGATTCGATGGGCTTTGAAGCGGTGGTGTCACTGGCAAGTTATCGAGGACCGGTTCAAGACAGTCCCGATCACTGCTCGCACATGGATTTAGAGCCGTTTACTTGGGCTTCTGCGATTGGGGCACTAACAAAGTATTCGACCATAGTTGCGACTGTTCACGTGCCTTTGTCCAGTCCAGCCTTTGTAGCAAAGGCGACGACGACAATCGATCACGTCACGGAAGGACGAGCTGCCTTAAATCTGGTTGCTGGTGCTAGTCAAATTATTTTTGATGTGTTTGGCAAAACTATCGAGTCTCCAGAAACCCGTTACGATCGACTAGAAGAATTTTTTAGTGTCCTTTGCAGTTTTTGGACTCGGCACCAAGAATTCGAGCATTCAGGACCATTCTACAAAGTACTCGGAGGGGTAAGTGTTCCAAAACCGTTACAAGATCCTTTCCCTCCAATAATTAACGCAGGCGTTTCGGAACGTGGAAGCGATTTTGCGGCGAAATCAGCAGATATAGCCTTTACACACATCCGAGGAACTCAGCAGGATTGGAAAGCGACAATTGGGAGCTACAAAAACCGAGCATGGGACATATATAATCGAGATATACAGGTCTGGACGCATGGTTACGTCGTTATTCGCGATACTCAAGCCGAAGCCGAGAAATACTTGCAATATTATTCGCAGGAATATGCAGATAATCAGTGGGTCGAAGCATGGACACGTGAACTAGGAGAGAACCTTTCGGAACTTAGACCCGAGCAGCGGATTCATATCGAAGGCGCATGGGCAGCTGGTGGAGGTTTTCCTCTTGTCGGAACACCGGACTCTGTACTCGAGAAATTAACTTTGTTATCGGAGTCAGGCCTTGACGGAATTCTTTTGACAGCTTTGGAACCTGAAAAGATGCTGGACGACTGGGAGCGGGAAATGATGCCAAGATTAGAGAAGGAAGGGATGAGATTCCCCTTCGGTGACTTGCCTTGAAACTTTTACTAATCACTTAGATGAGGACGTAATGTTACTAACTGTTGGAAAAAACGAGATAAATTTTGAAGAAACTGGTGAAGGTTTGCCTCTTTTGCTCATCCACGGTTTAGGAATGAGTCACAAGCTCTGGAGAAGACAGGTTCCTGTGTTGTCTAGGTTCTATCGAACGATAGCTGTGGATCTCCGTGGCTTCGGTGAATCCAGCAAACCAAGCGCTCCGGGTTCTTATGCCGTTTCCGTCTTAGCAGAAGATCTCGTGGGTCTCCTTGAAGCTCTCTCAATTCCTCGTGCGCACATTCTAGGTACTTCCATGGGTGGGTTTATTGCGCAGACGATCGCACTGGATTACCCAGAGTTGTGTTTGAGTGCGATTTTATGTCATACGAGTTCTCGAATGAATATCCCTCCAGATATTCTAAAAGAAAGGCTCGATATGCTCGCGTCATCCTCGCTCGAACAATATGCCAAGCTTGTCGTTGACCAAGCAC
>CAYOGP010000213.1:0-4098 GCA_964403555.1 uncultured Spirochaetales bacterium
GTATCGCTGCGCCTTTCTGTGATGTAACGACACCTATCGTCCCGGGATATTGAGGGAGCTCTCTCTTCAAGTTTTCGTCGAATAAGCCTTCGGCCTGAAGTGCGGCGTGAAGCTGATCAAATGCGAGTTGGAGAGACCCGAAGCCCTTCGGCTGGACATCCCTTACAATAACTTGCAAGTCTCCTCGTTGCGAATAAACTGACAACTCGCCAGAGACAACAACCGAAAGTCCGTCTTCTAAATCAAACGGTATGCGTTGTGCGTAGTTTCGAAAGAGGGCTGATCGAAGCTGTGAATCTTTGTCCTTCAATGTGAAATATACGTGCCCCGATGAAGCACGATGCACATTGCTTACCTCGCCTGCAATCCAAAGCTCACCAACTTTTTCTTCCAGTAGAGCACGGAGCCCAGTAACCACTTGGGAAACTGAAAACACGTGCCTGCCTAAAGCACCTTGCTCCTGCTCAAAGGGACCCGTCAACAAGGCGTCACCAAAAATAACTTTCGACTAATGGCCCGCCTCCTCATTTGATTTCCGCGGACCGTACCGGATCTCCCGGAGGACTCTCCTCTTGCCTTAGGGTTTCGAAATATGTCCAACTTTTTAGAACCTCTATTGCTCTAGCGAGTTGGATATCACTCTCGTACTTTAAAGTAGACGTGACCTCTCCTCCGTCTGGTCGAGGAAAGTGGCCTTTAAGATCCTTCTCTCGAGGACGCACTTGTCTCGTTGTTTCTGCAGAGAGCTGACTAGAAGTGTCTACCCTAATATCAGGCTCTATACCTACCTCCTGAATTGAACGTCCATCTGGCGTGTAGTAAAGGGCGGTGGTGAGACGTAAACCGGATCCGTCCTCGAGAGGGTAAACAGTCTGCACCGATCCTTTCCCAAATGTGGGGACGCCTACAACCAACGCTCTCTTCTGATCTTGCAGTGCTCCCGCAACAATCTCTGAAGCACTAGCGCTTCCTTCGTTAACTAAAACCACAAGGGGGTATTGGGCCTCAGCTCCCGGCCTTGCCCGGAACTCATTTTTCGATGTGTCTTGGCGACCTTCTGTGTAAACGATTAATCCTTCGTCCAGCCAAAGGTCCGCGACTGCCACAGCCTGATCCAAGAGGCCACCGGGGTTGTCACGAAGGTCAATAATCGCTCCTGAAAGCTCGACTTCGTTTTTTCTCAACAGTTTCGCAATCGAAAGCTTTAATTCCTCCGCAGTGCGCTGCTGGAAGGATCTCACCCTAAAATAAGCATAGTCATCGTCTAGCAGCTCAGTACTTACGGAAGCAACCTTTACCAAATCACGAACTATTTCAATCGCCTTTTGCCCTACCAAACCTTCACGCTTTATATAAATGGTAATTGAAGATCCTTTGGGCCCTCGCATTAAAGCAACAGCTTCATGAAGTTCAAGACCTTCTGTCGTCCGACAGGGGCTTTCCCAATCGCGAGGTATTTTGCCTGGGCAAAGACGAGTAATCTGATCCTGGGGCTTCACACCAGCCTTCGCGGCCGGCGTACCTTCGATAGGCGAAACCACCTCCACGTAACCTTCTCGCTTCTTAACAATTTCGATCCCCAAGCCTACAAACTCTCCCCGTGTATCGGTCTTCATTTCCCTATGAGAGTCTGGATCTAAATAGCTTGAGTGAGGATCAAGCGAAGCGAGCATTCCCCTCACTGCACCTTGCACAAGCGATCGGTCGTCGACAGTTTCGACGTAATTCTGGCTAATCAATCTAAAAGCATCGCTAAGTATGGACAACATCTTGTAGCGATTGTCCCCAAGACTACTGGATGCACCTACCGTAAGTCCCAGAACAAGAAAAATCGTGAAACCTGTCAAAAGCCCCTTTAAGAACCGAGAGTCAAACGGAAGCATGGCTACCTTTCTACTTCATCGTAACCCAAAGGAATCGAGCTAGATCAACCCCGAGCAGGTCAAGACAAATACGACCTAAATCAGTTAAAGAAGATGTCCAATCCCCCGAAACCCAAAATCCCCTAGCCGGTTTCGAGAGTCTATCTAAAGAGGTAGTTGTCTCGGAGGCAATATTTTGTCAAATTTCGCCCCGAGGGGCTATACGAGTATATCGATTCACGCTGTAAGATTCATCGTAGATTGAGAGAGGCAACTAAAATGACTAGCAACGACATGTTCAAATTTTTCAAAATCCTGGGAATGGGAGATCGAACTCGAGGGCGTCTCAGCAGAAAATTTTTCCTGATTGTTTTCTGCGCGGTCCTATGCGGACAGCCAAGCTGGGGAGGGCCCCGGGAGAGCATCAACAGCGCAAATCGGAGTTTCAACTTTTGGTTGCTGGATCACCTTTTTGAGCCCGTGGCTCGGGGTTACAATTTTATCATGCCTAAGTGGGGGCAAGCCGGCGTGCGGAATGTTTTAGAGAACCTCGCCCGACCGAGAGATGCTGTCCAAAGTCTACTGCAAGGAAAAGTAAAAAGAGCCGGAAGCCATCTGGGGGCTTTGCTTATAGATTCTACCCTCGGCATTGGTGGCCTAACGCGCCCATCCGAACGTTGGCTAGCCGTAGAATCTCCAGAGACAATGAACGAAACTTTGGGTGTCTACGGAATGCCGGAAGGCCCTTATATCGTCTTACCTCTTCTCGGTGAGACTTGTCCTCGTTGTCTAATTGGTCGTGCAGTCGATACTGCCCTCTATCCAATTGGGCTGCTAGATGGAGTCCCTCACGGTGTTGAGACTCCGATCGAGGCGGTAAACTTCCTGGCAAGGCAAATGCCAAAACCTGGAGCACCCAAGGAAGATTGGGATCGTTACGAAAAAATACTAAATGAAAGGCCAACCGACGAAGAAGCCGAACGGCTCTTTCACGAAAATCTCGCGGCGGACGTGGCTGACTAGGAGAGACTTCAGAGACAGTTCAAGGACCCCGAACGGAAGAATGGCGATCTGAATGATCGAATTTCGGAAAATTTAGAGTCCATTAGCTCCCCGGCTTGACTGAGAAAGCCGGCTCGAGAACACTTCCATCATGTTTAGATACTGCTTTTCAAATCTTCTCCAGAGATTCAAGCTGGCAACCGTTGCTATGGCGATAATCCTTGCGTCCTTGAGCACGACACAAGTGAGCTACGCAGAGGACATTGAGAAAATAACCCCGAAAATTTACAAGTGGATAGACCAAAACGGAATCTCACACTACACGACCGATGTAGAACGAATCCCGAAAGTTTTACGGCGTCAACTCAAACGAGGCGGATCCCCGCCAGAAGGAAGTGAAGAGACTAAGGAAACTAAAATCGGATTTAACGAGAAGATGGCATCAAGAGAGAGCGGATTCTCCCAAAATGCCCGTTTGGCACCTTCAGAAAAAGGTCCAACAGAATCCGTTCAAACTTTTGTAGATCAAGAAAGAATCAACGTCCTGGACGCAGAAATATCGGCCCTACAAGAAGCTATAACTACTGATGAAGAGGCTCTTAAATCTCTGATAAGTAGGAGCGAAGGAAAAGAAATTGATCAAGCCGGACACCTTGCAACTTTAAGGGAGTTGGGTGACCGACTTCCCGGTTCATTAAAACTACTGGAGACGCTCCGTGCGGAGCGTGCGGCTATTAGCGCGAATTGAGGACCTATGGCTAAGGGGATTCGAATAGTTGCTCTTGCGGGAGGCGTCGGAGCGGCCCGTTTTCTCCGAGGTCTTGTGAAGGTTTGTGATCCTGCAACGATAACAATTATCGGAAATACCGGAGACGATAGAGAGTTCTATGGAGTACACGTTTCTCCCGACTTGGACATAGTAACTTACACCTTAGCAGGGAAGGTCAATGCCTCTGCGGGGTTCGGCTTAGAGGGAGACCACTTCTCTATTATAGACACTTTGGGTCAGTTCGGACACGATACTTGGTTTCGCCTTGGCGACCTCGATTTTTCTACGTGTTTACACCGTACCCTGAAGCTGAAGGAAGGGGCGTCACTAACTGATGTCACTCGCGAACTAGGGAGGTTCTTCGAAATTGGTTCGTTAATTTTGCCGATGTCTGACGGGCCATGCCCGACCTTTATAAGGTTGAACGATGGACGGCGAATGCATTTTGAGGAATACCTCATCCGA
>CAYOGP010000214.1:0-4076 GCA_964403555.1 uncultured Spirochaetales bacterium
ACGAGTGGCTGAATTATTTTCGTCAGCTGAGCTCGCATGTTGTCTACGTGAAAGAGGGCTAGACGCCGTTGCTCTGGACGGAGTCGAGTCGATAGTGGATGAGGTCGCTCGTCTAAGTCAGGTTGGCGATGTGATCGTCACGTTAAGTAATGGAAGTTTTGGCAACATTCGCGAAAAGCTTCTGAATCGTCTTCGTAAACCTTAAGAATTCCCGCTTGGCAGTAAGCGATATTTTTCGAAGCTCAGACACGACCAAACTTTAAAAACGATGCGCCTGATCCCATTTGTTCAGCATTTTTTATCCCATTCCGGACAAAAGCTCGAGCAAGTTCCACCGATTTTACTAATGATTTTCCGAGTGCAAGATTTGCAGTAATGGCAGAGGAGAGGGCGCAGCCCGTCCCGTGGACTGGTGGAGTGTTGAGTCGAGTGCCTGTGAATCGCGTAAACTCGAATTTGGGATTCTTAGAGGCTAGCCAGTCATGAGAATCCTCTTGTAGATGTCCGCCCTTGACTAGAACGGATTTACATTTCAGTTCTTCAATCAATACTTTGGCGGCCCGTTTGATGCCTTCTTCGGTACTTACATCGATTCCAGTTATTTGGTGGGTTTCCGGCAGGTTCGGCGTTACGAGCTCTGCTTTAGAGCAAAGATCCTTTAAGCTGCTCAATGCTCGAGGTTCGAGTAAGGGAGTACCGTCGCTCGAACTCAAAACGGGGTCGATTACAAGCGGAATCTCTGAGTTTTCGAGGCTCGAAAGGCCTTGAATTACGGAACGGGCGATATCATCTGTGGCGAGCATGCCGACCTTTATGGCGTTCGGGGCTATGTCTCTTAGTAGAATACGTAGTTGATCTAGCACTACTGAAGGGAAGAGTGGCAACACAGAATGTACTTTGGAAGTATCTTGCAGGGTAAGCGCAGTTGGCACGGCAGCCCCATGGAGTCCAAAGGATTTGAATACTTGTAGATCCATCTGGAGGCCAGCGCCCCCCGTGGGGTCTGATCCTGCGATACTGAGAGCACAATGCATTGAGTTAAGAGTACCCGACAATCCCCGCCAAGCGGGAACAAGAAAAGGAGAAGTCAGTGAAGGGTTTTAATCAGTCAGGCTTCGTGGCTTTAGCATTTATTTTAGTGGGACTTATTGCGATCCCGGGGCTTGCAGCAGATGAATCCAAAGAAGAGCAAACTTGGTTTGCCGAACGAGTAACAAGCGGTGATACGGGTTTTTCGCTCGAGAGATTTTGGTCGAGGGGCTCTCTTTTTCGTTCCGAAGCAGTCCTAGGTGGCCAGCCCATGACGACTATAGTTAATGAAACTCACTATCTGATGATAGACGTCTTGCTAGCTCGTGGAATTTCAATCGAGCGGAGTGCACGGGCGAAGGCCAAGGATAAGGAACGGGGTCGTCCTTTTGCTCTGGAGGCAGAGAAAATGATTGAGGACGGAGGTGAGCAAGTTTCTGAGGAAAAGTATGGTCTCGGGACCTGCCTTTTATTTCGCACGACAGACAATATCGGCAAAAGGGAGGTTTGTATAAGCGATTTGGAAACGAAGCTACCTATATTTCTTAGAACTTGGCACCGCGAAAGCAACAAGAACGTCAACATGCGGTACCTGAATTGGTCACGCGCGTTGGAAATGGATGATACTTTCTTTAAGCCTGATCCACGAGTCAAACTGGAAGAATTTACTTATGACGCTTACCAGAAGCGCGTTGCAGAAATGCCCACCGCGCCGTTTCCTCTATTTCACCCCCTGCTGCTCCATGGGTCTGAAAATTAGCATCGAAAAATTATTGCAAAATTAAATTTGCTAATTGAAGAATTCTTTACTTTTACGAGAGTCGGTCTACAAGCTGTAGCTACATACTAACCGTGAGTAGATCTGGATTTTTGCAGTTATTTAGTATTCACCCAAGTGATGCTGGTGTCTGCAATCGTTGGTGAATTATCAGCTAAAACAGCGAGACGTCGTGCAATGTTTCCACAGAGTTCTCGAAATACCGAAGCTACGTGTGAATCGGGGTTCTGGATAAGAATTGGACGTCCCTTATCGCCACCAGATACAATTTCTGGTTCTATAGGGACTTCACACAGGAAGGGAACAGAAAGTTCATCGGCTATACGCTTTCCTCCTCCTTCTCCAAAGATGTTATAACGCCGATCAGGTAGGTCAGGCGGAATGAAATATGACATGTTCTCAACTATTCCTAAAACAGGGACGTTTACCTTTTCAAACATTACTAATCCCTTTCGCGCGTCGGCCACACTTAATTCATTAGCGGTGGTGACAATTATCGCGCCCGATAGGGGAGCTAGCTGGGTAAGCGTGAGTGCCGCATCCCCTGTTCCTGGAGGAAGGTCGATAATTAAATAATCCAACTCGCCCCAATGCACATCGGTAAGGAACTGCTTGATTACGCCATGTACCATGGGTCCGCGCCAAATTACTGGACTTTCTTTTGTTAAGAAAAAACCCATGGACATGACGCGTAATCCGAACGCTTCCAATGGGAGGATGATCTTTTCTTCGCCTTCAATTCGGGTTTCTGGACGCTGATTTAACCCCAACAAGAGGGGCAGTGAAGGCCCGTATACATCAGCGTCCAAAAGACCGACAGATGCTCCAGTTTCTGAAAGAGCCAAAGCCAGGTTTACCGCCGTCGTGCTTTTGCCGACCCCACCCTTGCCAGATGCCACTGCAACAGTGTTCTTAACCCCTGGAATTATTGATTTGTTTGGATCTTGCGACCCTCCCCTGGTCTGGGCAGTCATTTTTATATTTACTGAATTCACACCTGAAAGGGCACTTACTCGCTCTCGAGCTTCTCGTTCGAATTCTGCTTTTACCGGACAGGCTGGGGTCGTCAGCTCGATCGAGAAGGAGACAGACGACTCCATGATTGAGAGATCTTTGATAAATCCGAGATCAACGATGCTCTTGCCAAAATCTGGATCTACGATTGGTCGAAGAGCCTCGAGTATTTGTCCTTCGTTTAAATTTTCCACAAGACCAAGGTAAGCTGGCTAGTTGTTCTGTCAACTCGAAAATCTAAGAAAGCTATTATAGGAGCGACGGGAGAGAAATGACCGAGCTAGACGAAGCTTTGAGTAGGTTCCATGAGCTTTCGCCAATGTGGGGGGGGGAGCTGGCTAACCACGGTCCAATGGCCTGCGAGACCCTGGAAGAGCTAGGTCATTCTGCCCTGATTCCGGCGATGGTGGATCGTTACGCGCCAAGAGTTCCTGTCATGCCAAAGGGTAAACCACTCCAGAAAGAGAGTGCCCGGGGTTCCCTCGGCCATTCAGATCTTGTCGCGGACTGGATAGCAACTTTCGAAGAGCGACTATCAAAAGAATCCTGGCATGACGTTCTTCTCTCGGCAGTGGAGTTGCTTAGCGATGGTCTGTTTGGGGCAGGAGGCCACGGCTACCTGCGCACAGCACACGCGGTGAGAGCGCTTAAAAAAAGAGATACGGAATGCCGCAGACGAGAGCTAGCTCATGGCCTAGGTTACTGGGCTGCCACGTATCAAGTGCTTCCGGGAGAGCCTGGAAAAAATGGTAGAGGTTCGTTCAAAAACGCTTTAGAAAACTTAAGGTCTCCATCTACTTTTGATTCCGATCAACTATTCACTAGGTCGGTGGATGGCTTTACCCAACTTGGCTCGTTCCGAGAGGCGGTAGCTTGGCCATCTTTCTCATCCGAAAATGCAATAGCCGATTCTTACGAAATGATTCGAATAGCGGCGAACTGCTTTCAAAACACAGATTCTGGTTGGCTTGCTGCAGCTCACGGGATCACGATAGCTTCGGCAATTAGGTTGCTTGGCCTAGATTATAAAGATCCCATTCTGATGAAGCTGACCCGTCGAGTTTGGCAAGTATGCCTGTGCTTCTATGCCCTTTGTCCGAAAAATCGAATATCGGAGAAAAACGGAAACCAGGTGAAGTCGAAATTATACAAAAGCGTCGAGGAGATAGGATATCTGGCAGCGTGTAGCCTAGATGAACACATCATCAAGTTAACTGAGGCATGTATTCGCGAATTTAATTTAGGAGGTGATGAG
>CAYOGP010000215.1:0-4074 GCA_964403555.1 uncultured Spirochaetales bacterium
GCATCAAGCTCGAACTATTCTGGCCTGGATTTTTGGCTTGTCCGAAAACAAGATTCATATTCTTGCGGAAGATGTCGGTGGGGGGTTTGGCAACAAGCTCCAGTTGGATGTTGAACCGATTCCGATTCTTCTCTCGATAATGTTGGGCAAGGCGGTGAAGTGGGTCGAGAGACGGGACGAGTGGTTAACTTCAGCACCTGCATCCCGAGACTTTGAGCATAGGATCGAAGGGGCTTTTTCTTCGGAGGGCGAGCTTCTTGCCGTCCGAGATCATCTTATCGGGGATGTGGGGTGTGATGGCGCGGTTCGAGCGGGAGGAGCGGGGGCCTTACTCGTGGCGGGTACCTACGGACCAGGGCCGTACAAAGTTCAGCGTTATAGCGCGAAAGTGGAAATTGTAGTTACGAATAAAGCGCCTTACGGCGCTTATCGTGGCTTTGGTAAAGACGTAGCGAATCTCGCAATGGAATTCCTAATGGATGAAGGTGCGAAGTCGGTTGGGTTGGACCCGCTTGAGCTACGTCGAAGAAATTTAGTAGACAACTATCCATACGAGATGGCAACAGGGCCTCTGATCGAAAGCGGAAGTTTTCTCTCTTGTCTGGCTAAGGTTGAAAAAGCGATGGATCTTCCGGCATTGAAAGCAAGACAGAAGGCCGGGTTGGTCGATGGGAAATATTTTGGGTATTCCGTTATCAGCGTGTTAGAACCCTCGGCAGCGACGATTCCCAATTCTCTCTTCACGGGTTACGAATCGGCTACTGTGAGACTAAGCCCTTCGGGTGATGTCACCGTTTTAACTGGCATGATGCATATTGGACAAGGAATAGAAACTGCAGCTGCCCAGGTTGCAGCAGACCTTTTAGGTGTTATGCCCGAATCTGTTCGAATTGTTAGTGGGAATACGGATTCCGTTCCTTACGGACTGGGGTCTTTTTCGAGTCGAGGCGCAACTTATGGTCTCTCGGCCATACATGATGCTGCTCTTATTGTTCGCAAGAAACTTCTTAAAGCTGCTGCGAATCTTCTTGAGACTGATGTCACGGGTGTGGAGATCGCAGATGGATTTGCGACCGTCATCGGCGTACCTGAAAAAACTTTGAGCATTCCCGAAATAGCTAAGGCCGTCTATTTCTTCCCAGGCCCCTATATTGTCCTTCCCGACGAAAAGGAACCGACCTTGGAGGCGCAGGCCGTATGGACGAATCCACAGGTGAGCTGGACTCCTGACGTACATGGAAGAATAAGGATGTACCCGGCCCACGCGAGTGGCGCCCAGGGCGCCACTGTGACTGTAGACCCTGAAACCGGTCAGGTGGTAGTGGAGGACCTCTGGATTTCCCACGATTCAGGAAAGATGATTCATCCGAAGATAGTCGAAGGACAGATTATAGGAGGCACGATTCAAGGATTTGGAGGAGTGATGATGGAGCAGCTTGCCTACGATCAAGATGGAAACATGCTTTCTCAGACGCTAGCGGATTATCAACTGCCTAACTTTTTGTCCGCTCCTCCGGTGCATGTCCTGCATGGGGAAGTTAATTCTCCGGTAACGCCTTTAGGGACCAAAGGTGTCGGAGAGGCCGGGGCAATTGGAACTCCTACGGTGCTTATGATGGCTGTTGAGAATGCTCTTACTCCCCTAGGTGTGAGTGTTGCGTCTTCTCCTCTGACCCCGGAGCGTGTTCTGGAAATGATCGACGGCGACAAAGTTTAAATTATTAAGGCCCTTGAATGGTCGAAGTAAAGCCTCCGTCTACCACCAAGAGATGGCCATTAACATAAGAAGAAGCCTCGGAACATAAAAATGTAAGTGGTCCTGCGAGTTCTTTTGCTTCGCCCCAGCGCGCAAGCGGAGTCCGGGTTCGCACCATTTGGTCAAAGGGTTGATTCTCCTGGAGGACGACATTGATTTCGGTTTTGAAGTAGCCGGGCAAGATCGCATTTACATTGATACCCGAAGGCCCGAGATCACTCGCGAGCGCTTGGGTTAAGCCGGAGATAGCGTGTTTGCTTACGGTGTAAGCGTGGACACTCGAGCGGCCGACGAGCGATAGGATTGAGCCTATGTTGACGATTCGACCGTACTGATTTTTCAACATCTCCTTAGCGAATTCTCTAGAAAGCACATAGGACGCGGTAACGTTAGTTTTCAACACGGCTTCGAAACCTTCCGTTGTACTGTCAGTCAGACTCACACGCTCGATAATGCCTGCGTTGTTTACGAGGATGTCGACTGTCCCGTGTTCTGAGTTTATTTCGGTGACTGCCCTACATACGGCCTCTTCGTTTGTAATGTCGAGTACGTAGGGACTTGCATGACCTCCGTCGTTTGAAATTTCTTTAGCCTTCTTCTCAAGTTTTTCAGAATTTCGAGCGACGAGGATTACGTGTGCTCCTGCACGAGCAAGGCTTTTAGCCATTTCTGCGCCTAGGCCCTGAGAAGCACCCGTAACTAAGGCCACCTTATTTTGAAGAGAGAATAAATTGTCCATTCACAGACCTCCTTCTCGAAGCTTAGCTTGACTGGGGCATTGTACTTACGGGTTAGACGTAATAGTGTTTACGAAGCGTGAAAGACCCTGATTCTGAGGAGAAACATGGAATTTAGTATTACGGTTCAAACAAAAATTGATGACTGGCAAATTATAAAAGAAGCGGAAGACACAGGCTGGGATGCTGCTTGGATTCCCGATACGCAAATGGTCTGGTCTGACTGCTATGCAACGATGGCTTTGGCCGCCGCAAACACGTCACGCATTAAGCTTTGTACTGGCGTATCTATTCCGGGTACTCGAATTGCACCTGTTACTGCGCATTCGATTGCCACAATCAATCAGATTGCTCCTGGAAGGACCTACCTAGGGATCGGTACTGGCCATACCGCCATGAGGGCCATGGGATTCAATCCGATGCCATTGAAAGAGTTTGAGGAATATCTCCGTGTGACCCGTGCCTTGCTCCATGGAGAAGCCGTTGATTATACCTTTAGAGGAAAAACGAAAAACATTGGGTTCATGCATGAAGGAATGGGTTTTCGTAATACTGAGGATCCTGTTCCAATTTACGTCGCAGCGAACGGACCCAAAGCGCTGCGACTGGCAGGTCAGTATGGAGACGGCCATATCGCTGCCATGGGAGAGAATCCTGATATGCTTGCTTTTAATCTCGGCACTGCGAAGGAGGGTGCTCTTGCCGCGGGTAGGAGTTTTGATGACTACCACACCGCATCCATCACTCATGCGATTGTTTTGCGCCCAGGAGAGACCCTTAAGTCCGACCGCGTGATTGAGTGGAGCGGATCTTGGGTTGTGGCGATGATTCACTTTGTTTATGAAATCTATCAGTACACCAAGAACGAAGAAATGATCCCGGAGTTTATGAACCCCATTTGGGAGGAATACTGCGATCATGTCTCTAAGATGGAGCTTCCACCTGAAGCGCGCGCCAGGCAGATCCATGACGGCCACTGCACCTATTATCCCCAGGAAGAACGTCGGTTTATTACGCCTGCAATGATTGAAGGTGCTTGCATGATCGGTGGGCCGAGTGAGTTGGCGGAACAAATACGTGTGGCCGAATCGGGTGGGTTGAAAGAGATTAGCCTTTTGCCTCCGATTCATGTCTTTAGAGACGTGATGAAGGAATTTGCAGAAGAGGTAATCCCACTCGTTTAGGTAGGAAAACCTAAGACGGTTAACTTTCAGGATTTCCCTTGCGAGGGCAGTGGTCCTCTAGGAACGAAGACGAGAAGGCATAAAGCTAGAAAGTTGAAAGCCGAGCAGATCCAGTACGCTAAGGAGTAGCTTCCGAAGGAGTCGTAGAGATAGCCGGCAAATGGTGGGCCGAAGGCTGCAAGGGATCCTGCAATCGCGAAAATGAACCCGACGATCGCCCCGGCAGACTTTCTTCCGAACTGATCACCAACGATCGCCGGGAAGAGAACCGTGCCTCCACCGTAGGAAAGTCCGAACACGAAGCAGCCGATGAAAAGCCATGTGGACGTGTACGCCTCTGCGAGTAAGCCAAAGCCGATAGTCTGGAGCGCCATGACTAGAGCAAGTGCTGGAATAC
>CAYOGP010000216.1:0-4074 GCA_964403555.1 uncultured Spirochaetales bacterium
TCGCCTGAGAACGAACGTCTCGACAAATATCCGAAACAATTTCGTAGTTAGGCGCCAAAAGAAAATTGAGATCAGCGTGCTTTGCCGCGAAGGCACGACCAGCAGGACTGACCCCTGCACTCATAACTAACGGGTGGGGCTTCTGAATGGGTTTCGGCTCCGCATAAGCCCCCGGGCACTGACAATACTTCCCCGTAAAGTCGAAGGTACCTTCTCGAGTCCACAGCTCCTTGATAAGTTCGATCCATTCTTCCGCAACCGCATAGCGATCATCATGAGGCAGTTGCTCATTACCAAACATGGCAATCTCAGATGCATTCCAACCGGCTACAATGTTCAAACCAAACCGCCCGTCGGATATGTGGTCAATGGTCGCGCATTGTTTCGCCGCCAGAACAGGATTGATGGTCGGTACGTGACTAGTTGCAAAAATCACAATATTTTCGGTAGCTTGAGCGAGCCCGGCAGCCCAGGTATAGGTTTCAAAACAACGGTGATTAAAATTTGTCGCTCCTCCAAAACCCTTCCAGCGCGCTACTGGAACCATCGCCTCGATTCCAGCGCGATCCGCGGCACACGCAAGCTCGAGACTTTCACTCCAATCTACGGCGATAGTCCCCTCTGCATCGGTAACAGCACAGCCGTGACTAACATTTACGCCAAAAACGCCCAGCTTAAGCGCATTTTCCCCGAGAATGGACAAGCGATTTGAACTTCCAGTCATCTATTAACCTCATTTCTCGACAAACAGGAATACAATATATGTTTCCACACATGAGGTATACCATGAACGATCTTACATCCCAGCCCGTTAAAGATTTAGATGATTTGCAATCTCTGGTAGGAGGAACGCCACACCCAATCGTCCCTCAAAAAATCTTCGACCATATTGAAGAAAAGGCTTCGGGCTTCATAGCGAAATCCGGGTTTGTTTTACTTTCCACAAGCGATATTAAAGGGCATCAAGATGTATCGCCTAAAGGAGATGCACCTGGTTTTGTTTGGCAGGAGGACTCTCAGACGATATGGATTCCCGACAGGCCCGGTAATAAGCTTGCATTCGGTTTGAAGAATATACTTGAGAATCCTCAGATCGGTCTTCTCTTCCTTTTGCCCGGCACACAAGAGACCCTTCGAATAAACGGACTAGCCGAAATTCACGCCAGTACATCTATCCGATCTAAGCTCAGCGCAAGAGGAAAACCAGCAGTAGTAGCGATTCGAGTTGTAGTCGAAGAATGCTTTTTTCATTGTGCCAAAGCGCTGAAACGTTCTGAACTCTGGAACTACGAAAAGTGGCCCGAGCGTTACGCTATCTCATTTGGCGAGCTACTCGCCCCTAAAACTGGAGGTAGAAATAATGCAAAAGAGATAGATCAAATGGTCGAACAGGATTACCGAGAAGGCCTTTGATCGATTGAAAGAGAGCGTAAAATCGGGATCCGGCAGAAATCCTACCTGTAATAAATCTCGATCAAAGTAATCTAAGAAGCGGGAGGTCAATACTTGATCCGCTAGGATTGCAAAATGCCAACACTTCCCGAGATTATTAAAACTCGAGGTTTTGCCATCACCTGCGAGCTGACTCCGCCAAAAGGTGTGGACTTGGAGCCTCTGAAAAACACCGCAGCTATAGTAAAACCTTTTGTAGACGCAATAAATCTAACTGACTCCCATCGTGCAAAGATGAGTATGTCACCTATTGGCGCAGCGAAAACTTTGATCGATACAGGAATTCCTCCCATCCTTCAGATAACTGGGCGAGATCGAAACCAGATTGCAATACAGGCAGACCTACTTGCTGCCTCGAGTATGGGCGTGGAGAACATCCTATGCATGTCAGGTGACAACCCTAGTCAAGGAGATCACCCGAATGCAAAGGGAGTATTTGACTTGGATGCATTTGGACTTTTACGAGCAGTCGGAGCTCTGAACCGTGGACAAGATCTAGGCGGATCAGATCTTCGTAGTGCCCCAAAGTTGTGCGCGGGAGCTGTAGCTAACCCTGTCGCCCCTGAACCAAAAATTGAAATGGAACGCCTGGAAAAAAAATTAGAAGCAGGTGCTCGCTTCATTCAAACGCAACCCGTTTTCGACGCCAAGGAGTTCGAGCTATTTGCTTCGAGAACAAAAGAATCTGGGATACCAATTTTGGCCGGAGTAATCGTCATTAAATCTGTCAAGATGGCAAAAACGCTAAACTCAATACCCGGGATAACAGTCCCCGATAGCATTATTTCACGACTCGCCAATTCAGAAGATCTAAAAAACACCAGCTCTAAAATAGCTGCGGAGATCATATCCGACCTTCTAGAGCTTACAAAAGGAGTCCATATAATGGCAATTGGTTGGGAGAAGCAGATACCCCCGATCCTAGAGCGTGTTGGTATCCGTAAAAAGTTGTCGTGAATTCATTTAAGCCGAGCGGAATTATCACGATAACAACCGACTTTGGCCATCGCGGTCCGTTTGTTGGTGTAATGAAAGGTGTGATCCTCAAGCGATTTCCAGAAGCAAAACTCGTGGATCTCACAAATGAGACCTATGTCCATTGGCCCGTAGAGGCTGGATTTTGGCTCGAAAAATCTTTCCCATACTTTCCTAAGGGAACAGTACACCTCGCTGTTGTTGACCCTGGTGTCGGAACTGACCGGCGTCTTTTAGTGGTTGAAGGAATGGGACATGTATTCGTCGCCCCGGACAATGGATTACTTGCAAACGTGATCGAACGCACTTCCGGCACACCTTATATTGCGGACGAGAACATGCTTCAGAATCTTGGAATAGTAGCTGAAAGTGCAACATTCCATGGCCGAGATCTCTTCGCTCCCTTAGCTGCCGAGCTTTCCTCGGGAGAAATTTCACCCATAAGACTTCTCAATCCAACCAACGAATACGTCCCTTCGTTAACAGAACCTGCCGAACTTCGATCCAAGGAAATTCGAGGAATTATTATCACTACAGATCATTTTGGAAACCTGATAACGAATATCGAAAACAATTTGGTGGAACAATTAACCAAACCTAAGGTGGAGGTATCCGGAAGATACATACCCTTGCTAAGAACCTACGCAGATGCATCGCCGGGAGACTACCTAGCACTTATCAACTCATTCGGTGTCTTAGAAATTGCCCGTGCTGAGCAGAATGCTTCTGAATCACTTGGATTAGGTCGGGGCTCGCCTGTGGTGGTTAGAAGCCGCTGAAAGAAAATAATGAACGAGGCCAAAACAAAAGTAAAAAATACAGAGCATGACATCTCTCCTAACCACAAAAGCGGAACTGACAGATTTTGTAGCCAGTGCGGAGTCAGATTGCTTGAAGCGCCTAACAATCACACGACATATCGAACATGTCAGGCATGCGGGCATGTTCGATACCAAGAAGCAAAAGTCGCAGTAACAACCGCAATCTACTCCCACGACAAATTACTGCTGGTAAAACGTCGATACCCGCCTGAGAAAGGCAAATGGAGCCTCCCGGGTGGCTATTTGAATCCACATGAAGACCCCGCACTTGCTGCAGCGAGAGAGACATTGGAAGAAACAGGATTGATCATAGATAACTGCAAGCTATTGGATGTTCTTTATAACCCTGAGCAGGGTGGAGCTGACATAACTATTGTTTATCTTGGGGTACGCTCTGGTGGTCAGCTCAAAGCAGATGACGATGCTATTGACGCGGATTTTTTTCAAATAGACGGGCTTCCCGAGTTGGCATTTTCTAGTACCCGTCACATTGTTGAAACGTTACGACGAAGTATTCTTGAAAATCGATAATAGCCGGGCTGTCGAGGAGGAAACTGTGAATTATAAAGTAAGCAAAGTAGGAGAGAAACGTTATCGCGAAGATATCGGCCGCTACTTTGATGAATTCGAAGTCGGAGATATTTACGAGCATATGCCGGGAAGAACGATATTAGAGGCCGACAATACTTGGTTCACTTTGCTCACGATGAACACGCACCCTCTCCATTTTGATTTTAACTACGCCGAAAAGACAGAATTTAAGAAACCGCTTGTTAATAGTGCACTAACAATAGAGATGCTTATTAATAAGGAAGGCGACGCCCCA
>CAYOGP010000217.1:0-4070 GCA_964403555.1 uncultured Spirochaetales bacterium
ACTGCGGACGGGGTTCTAAGAAAGTCCACAAAACCGGTAATTGTTGTCCCTCGCGGCGCGGAGCCAGGAGGCGGGATTGTCCTCGGATTTGATGGGTCCCCGGGGTCGCGTATAGCTGCAAAGGTGGGGATTGAATGTGCCAAGCGCCTCGGCCAGATGCTCCACGTTTTTGTTGATTCTAAAGACAAAGGAAGAGCGGTGACAAGATTCGACGAGATGCGCCGTATGCTTTCGCCAAGCGAACTCACTATCCGAGAGGTTTCTTCGACGCTTGGCAGGCCCGATGTAAAAATTGTTGATGCAGCACGAGCCTCTGGGGCAGGCTTGATTGCTATAGGGGCATTCGGCCGTAACCGGATCAATGAATATTTTATTGGGAGCAATTCGGCATCGGTAGTTCGCTCGTCTCCGGTAGCCGTGTTACTGGCTCGATAGTGAATTATGACGCGCTGACGGTTGAGGAGTTGGTTGAAAGGCTCGGCGGAAGGTCGGTGAAAGGAGATTCGGGTATACAAATCAAAGGTATTGCTGAGTTGACTTCAGCGACACCGGAGGACCTTTGTTTTGTTCGCACTAAACGCCACTGGGTTGAAGCTGGATCTCCGCAGCCCGCCGCTCTCTTGATTCCTGAAGGAATTGAAATCGAAGGTCCGGTTCTAATATTTTCCGAGAATCCTAGTCTTGATTTCGCAAGGGCTACACGTCTTTTTTCCTCCCCGCGTCAGTTGCCTAACGGAATTCATTCATCCGCAGTTCTGCATGACAATGTGACATTAGGAAAGGATATTTCGATTGGGGCTGGAGCAGTAGTCGGAGCAAATTGCCGAATAGGAGACCGCTCAATCATTTGGCCAAATGTGACTCTTTACGATGGTGTTAAAATAGGGAGCAACTGTGAAATTCACTCATCTTGTACGTTACGCGAAGATGTAACTTTGGGTGATCGTGTAATTCTTCATCCAGGGGTCGTCCTTGGTGCCGACGGTTTCGGCTACGAATTCGCAGAAGATGGCCGGCTGGAAAAGATTCCCCAAATAGGGACTGTTAAGGTCGGAGATGATACGGAAATCGGTGCCAATACTACTGTTGATCGCGCAAGAGTTGGGGTTACAAGTATAGGTGCTAGATGCAAGATCGATAACCTAGTTCAAATTGCACACAACTGTCAGATTGGCGATGACTGTGTGGTGGTAGCCCAGACAGGTTTGGCTGGAGGAGCGCGACTAGGTTCACGAGTTGCGGTTATGGCTCAGGCCGGTTTAGATGGTTCCGCGAGAGTTGGTGATGGGGCTATAATTGGAGCACGTGCAGGGGTTATGGGTGAGGTAGGTCCCGGGAAGCGAATGTTCGGTATCCCAGCTGTCGAGGGCAAGGGGTGGCTTCGAAGCGTTTCGCTTAGCGCAAGATTGCCGGAATTTTTGAAGAGAATACGCGCGCTCGAAAAACGAGTGTTTGGAGACCAGGGAAGCAAATAAACTATGGACTTCTCGAAGTTGCGATGTCAGTCACTTTCGGTCCTTCGTCAACAAATGAAACTTCTGAAAGACGAGAATGCGCTCGAAGAATTCGCTTCTAGACTGACCTCAGATGAACGAAGAGGGGCAGCGGTACTTCAGAAGGCAGCACTTCGTAGCGCTGAAGATCTTCGCCTCGAAAAAGAGCGCCTTAGATTGCTGTTTGAGTATCGACTCGCGTTGTTTGAAAAAGGCTACCAGCTTGTTGCCGGTGTCGATGAAGTTGGCATGGGTCCGTTAGCGGGACCAGTCGTTGCTGCTGCGGTAATCCTGCCTGATGAGGTGAACCTTTCAGGGCTCAACGATTCAAAGGTACTCTCATCGAGACGCCGCGAGGAATTAGCGGAAAAAATTCGCGAACAAGCCATTAGCTACGCATTTGGTAAGGCAAGTTCGAGTGAGATTGATAGAGTCAATATCTTCCAGGCCGGACTGCTAGCAATGTCTAGAGCAGTTACGAGCCTCTCTGTGTCGCCCGATTATGTGCTTGTTGATGCCCGGAGTATTCCCAATTTACCAGTGCCTCAAACGTCTCTTGTCAAAGGTGATTCGAAAGATGGCAGTATTGCTGCTGCTTCTATCTTAGCCAAAGTTGAAAGGGACGGATTGATGCGAGCCTTAGATCGTCGCTTTCCCAGCTTTGGATTTGCAAAACATAAGGGTTACCCAACCGCGCAGCATCTGGGCGCACTGAGAAAATATGGTCCATGTGATGAACATCGAAGGTCATTTGGACCAGTTGCTGATCGAGTGGTCTCTAAGACAAGGATAAGAAAGTCTTGAGGTCTGATGAAACCTAGGTTAGGCGTTTACCCTGAAGATTTTGTGGTTGAAGAAATCCCTCTGCGGGATCCTGAAGGCCACGGTCCTCATACCCACTTATGGATTGAGAAGAGACTCGCCAATACATTTGAAATAGCCCGACCTCTTGCCCGAAAGTGCCGAGTGCATGCAAGGGAGATTGGTTTCTCTGGCTTGAAGGATCGAAATGCTGTTACGCGCCAGTGGTTTTCGGTTCCACGCGTGGATCCCGAGACTGCTTCTCTTTGGGAAGATTCACGTTTCCGCGTACTGAGGGCTGCTAGAGATCCAGAAAAAATCCGTACAGGAAGAATCGCTGGAAATCGGTTCAGTTTAGTAGTTCGTGATATTCCTTATAAGATTCTTGAGCAACTCCAGACACGGCTCGATTTGACGGAAGCCCGAGGTATGCCGAATAGGTTTGGCAAGCAACGGTTTGGAAGACGTGGTGACAATGCGAGACTCGGACGGGAAATACTTTTCGGTAAACGCCGGTCCCGATCTCGACAGCAGGAGCGTTTTCTTGTTTCCGCTCTGCAAAGTGAAGTTTTCAATAAGGTTCTGGACGCTCGCGGAGAATGCGATCGGTTAGAACCGGGAGATTGGGTGATGGATCATCTTTCGGGACGGGTGAACCTGGTGGACGTCTTCGATGTTTGGCGAGATCGTCATCGCCGGCTCGAGGTAAGTGCTACTGGGCTTATATTCGGATGTAAGGCTCGTCTGGCCCAGGAATATCCTGGAGAGTTGGAAAGGAGGATCTTGCTAGAAAATGGCATCCCAGAGCCTGAAGATCTGAAGGAGCCGAGGGGGTTGAGGATCCCCGGATCGAGACGACCTCTCCGTGTGAATGTTGCACCTATAGCCGTGAATCAAATTGAGGCAAATGTTGTGAGCCTCTCGTTCTCTCTTCCTCCGGGAAGTTATGCGACAATTCTAGTTGGTGAGCTTTTCGGTGAGATTTCTCAATGACAAATTGGGAAGAAGCGAGGTAACCTCAGAATCCAAACAGTTAGAAAATGAGGAAGAGAATGAAAATTTCTGAAGATATTACTAGTTTGATAGGAGGGACTCCCTTAGTCCGACTTAATCGCGTAACCGATGGTCTAAAAGCTTCTGTTATCGCGAAGTTGGAAGGTGCGAATCCTGCTAATAGTGTTAAAGATCGCATAGGGTTAGCGATGATTGATGCGGCTGAACGAGACGGTTTGATCCATCCTGGAAAAACTATCCTGGTTGAACCGACAAGTGGCAATACAGGCATCGCGCTTGCATTTGTGGCTGCGGTAAAGGGCTATAAGTGTGTTTTAGTAATGCCTGAAACTATGAGCCTTGAACGTAGGATTACCCTCCGTGCTTTCGGAGCAAAGCTCGTACTGACCGAAGGTGCTAAAGGGATGAATGGTGCAATTGAAAAAGCCAATCAACTCGCGTCTGAAATTGACGGAGCATTTATGCCCCAACAGTTCCAAAATCCTGCGAACCCAGAGGTGCATCGTAATACTACAGCTGAAGAAATATGGAGCGATACCGATGGTAAGGTTGATGCGTTAATCGCTGGAGTCGGTACTGGTGGAACCATAACTGGGATTGCGGACGTGCTCAAATCTCGCAAACCTTCTTTTCAAGCGATTGCGGTAGAACCTGAGGCTAGTCCAGTCTTGTCTGGAGGGTCTCCTGGTCCACATAAAATCCAGGGAATTGGCGCGGGTTTTGTTCCAGACATTTTGGACAGAAGCCTTGTAGATGATGTCA
>CAYOGP010000218.1:0-1775 GCA_964403555.1 uncultured Spirochaetales bacterium
AAGGCGCTAATACTGTGAATCTCGTTAAGGCAGAAGGAGGATATGCCGAATACCACCACGTTGATGTCAGCGATTATGATCAAGTAACTAGCCTCATTAAAAACGTTGTTCAGAACCACGATAGATTAGATGGCGCGTTTAATAACGCCGGCATCGAAGGACCAACAGCAAAGATTCACGACGTCCCCATTAGCGAATGGGATAGAGTTATTCGAGTGAATTTGACGGGCGTATTCGTCTGCATGAAAGCCGAGATCGAACAATTTTTACAGCAAGAGGGAGGCGGAAGTATCGTCAGTACAGCTTCCGTAGCAGGCCTTATCGGTATCCCTGGCGCAGCCAGCTACAACGCGGCAAAGCACGGAGTAATTGGGCTAACCAAAACAATTGCCCTGGAATACGGAAACCGCGACATTCGAGTAAACGCGGTCTGTCCTGGCTTCATCGAGACCCCGATGCTTGAGAGAGTTTCTGATGCGAGCACAAAGATTAAGAATCAACTTATGAATACCGTACCCATGAAGCGCATAGCAAAACCCTCTGAAATTGGAGATACCGTTGCTTGGCTCTTATCGGACAAATCTTCGTATGTCACAGGCATTTCTGTCCCGGTGGATGGCGGTTGGACAAGTCAATAGTGATTGAGAGACCACCCTTGGAGAAAAGTAAAAGATGAGCCTGTCTGAAGAAATTCGAATGCTACAAGACTTAGTCGAACGCTTTGTTCACGAGCAAATATTTCCTTTGGAAAGCAAAATATTAGAACGTGAGCAGAGAGGACAACAAGGGCTTATAGAACCTCTTGAGCTCAAAGCGCTTCATGATAAATGCAAAGAAGTCGGCCTATGGGGTCTCGATGTCCCTGAGCATCTAGGAGGAGCAAATCTTGGTGTACTAGAAAAAATGGTTGTTGGAGAAGAACTCGGACGAACCGTTGCACCATTCGTATTTCCTCCCGATTCCCCAAACCTTCATATGATGCTTGCTACAGCTAACGATGATCAAAGAAAAAGATATCTAGAACCTTATGCCCGAGGTGAAACGATCTCCGCCATCGCAATCTCCGAACCTGGCGCGGGCTCAGACCCTGCCGGAATGACTACAAAAGCTATCTATAAGGATGGTCGATGGGTCTTAAACGGTCGAAAGATTTGGGTTAGCCGAATGCCACAAGCGGACTTTACGATAGCCATGGCTGTTACCGATCCCGAAAAAGGCTCGAGGGGTGGAATCACAGCCTTTTTAGTAGATAAAGACGCCGTAGGAATGAGAATCGGTCAAGAATTTCCAATGCTTGGAGGACATCGTACATACGAAGTTATTTTCGAAAATTGCGAACTTCCGGAGGCTCAAGTTTTGGGAAAGATTGGCGATGGATTTGGTCCAATGCAATTACGTCTTACCGTCAGACGCCTAGAAATGGGAGCCACATGTGTTGGAATCGCTCGCCGATCGCTTGATATGATGCTCGCACACGTAAAAGATCGGATTACTTTCGGCGAAAAACTTGCTGATCGCCAGGCTATACAATGGTGGATCGCTGATGCCGCCACAAAGATCCACGCAACCCGCTTGATGGTACACGATGCCGCTCGAAAAGTTGACGCAGGAGACGATGTAAGAACTGAAGCCTCCATGATCAAGGTCTTTGCTACCGAAATGGCCACAGAAATTGTTGATCACGCGATGCAATCATTTGGAGCAATGGGTATAGCGAAGGAGATGCCTTTACAGCTATTTGCCCAACAAGTCAGAGCCGCACGTATTTACGAAGG
>CAYOGP010000218.1:1785-4017 GCA_964403555.1 uncultured Spirochaetales bacterium
AAGGGCCAACAGAGGTTCACAGGTGGGTGATTGCTCGCCGCCTTCTTAAGGGCAGCTGAATTTTCCCTAACGTCGCAATCAAAGTAGTGCGCGTAACTCCGATTGCGTATGTCGAACCCCACCCACATAAGTATCTTCCAGTTTCCGAAGATCTGTAACATCATTTGTGGGGTCGCCATTAACTATCAAAAAGTCTGCTCGGTTTCCTTCTTTTATAATTCCAATCTCATCCTCGGATCTGAGATACCGAGCCGCAGTAGACGTCACTGATTTAAGCGCTCCAACAGCTCCCATCGAATCAGATAAAAGTTCAATTTCGCGAAGTAGCGAAAACCCCGGTGGTGGGAACGGTATTGCTCCACAATCCGTTCCTCCAACCACAATACCTCCACGCTCGTGAAGCAGTCTAGTTACCTCTTGATGTTTCTCTAATGCTCCTGCTCCTTGACTTGCCTCAAAAAACCAGTTGTGAATATCCCAGTCGGGCCGATCGCCCATTTGGTCAGCGATGGCTCTTTGCCTCTCTCGTACAACCTTGGGTATCAACTTTCTATCCGGATCTTTCATTGCTCCATCAATACCAGAACGGGACGTCCAGAGAAGATCCAGTGTTGAACCCATATGTACTTGTTTCTCGACCATCGAATCGAACCACTGGGTAGCCAAGCCCGCATTTAAATCAGCCTCTTCCCAGCCTTTTAGAGTTTTTGTCCAGAAAGTGGGATCCATCATTGATGCGCCTACACCGAATTGCATGTCCAAGGCACAGAACTCGTTATAAGGGGAAATCCAGACGTGCTCTAAGCCATCTATTCCTGCCTCGATAGCTTCAAGTGAATGAGTCCAGCCCAAATGCCCGGTAACCGGAAGGCGTTTATCAACAAAGCGAATGATTTCCGTCGCAATATCGGGTGTCAAAGAGAAGTAAAGTTTTATCCCATCAACTCCTGCGGAAATAAGATTACCAACGATTTCAGGTACTGCATCGGGACCTGGTACAGCCTGCAACATGGGCTCGAACGCTGGCCCCCCTAAGCTTGGAGTGTTTCCGTCTAATAAGGGTCCGCATACAAAAAGACGCGGACCCAACAAAGTTCCATCTGCTATTCGCGATCTGAGATCCAAAACCGCTCCCAATGCTCCTCCCACATCTCGCGCACTGGTGACTCCGGCCGCCAAAAATAAAGGTAATGCTTCCTCTCCTATCAAGGTCGCATGAACATGGGTGTCAATTAATCCCGGCAAAAGACATTTTCCTGCCAAATCTATAGCCTCGTATCCCTCCGGCACGGAGGTTCGACCCTTTGCTACCTGTCCAATTTTCCCGTCAGATATGCAAACAGATATGTCCTCACGTAGACCGTCAGAAATACCATCAAAAAGACGTGCATTTTGAAAAATGATTTTCTTAGTCATACCGCTTCCTCTTCTATCCGGAATAAGATTTGTTTAAACTACGCTATTCCATCGGACATAGTATCTTCTAGTCTAAGCACTAAAGGCAAGAAATACGAGGAGACCACCCAATGATAAAATGGGAAGAACAATCGCTTCGATCACTACTCTTCGCACCCGGAAACCATGAGCGCCGATTAGAGAAAGTGGGCACTTTTGGCGCTGATGGGATCGTTCTTGATCTAGAAGATGCCGTCCCGGAGTCCGAAAAAGACGATGCGCGAGAGCTCGTGCTAGGTGCCCTGCACACATATGACAAGACTCCTGTCGTATGTGTACGGGTGAATAGCCATGAGACCGGAAGAATGGAAGAGGACATTATTAAGATCGTTCATCCGGAGCTGAACGTTATTATGGTTCCCAAAATTGAATCTGTGGACACTCTCAAAAGATGCGATGCGCTTTTGTACGCACTTGAACGCGAACGGAACCTAGCGACAGGTTCAATTAAATTAATAGGACTCATCGAAACACCGATCGGACTAATCCAATGTGAAGATGTTGCGATTCAGTCTCCTCCTCGTACTATAGCGCTAGCCTTTGGTCTCGGAGATTTCTCCACCGCAATGCAACTCGATTTAACTGTTGACGGCGATGAGTTGCTTTACGCTCGAAGTCGTCTCTTAACTGCATCACGTGCCGCCGGACTTCGTGCACCAATCGATGGACCCTTCTTAGACATTCCCAATAAAGACGGACTCCTTAAGAATACTCACCGTTCGAAAGCTCTCGGATTTGAAGGTAGAGTTGCAATTCATCCCGACCAGGTAGATATTG
>CAYOGP010000219.1:0-4008 GCA_964403555.1 uncultured Spirochaetales bacterium
AACCGATAACCGCGACAAGTACAAGCGGAAAGATTAGCTGCCCAATCCAATAGGCCCGGTCTCTTCGATAACGAACCCATTCCATCCAGAAAATCGTCCATATATCGTCAAAAATTCTGACCGAGGTTAGTTGCCTCAAGGACTTTCATCTCCTAAATGATGCCCGGTGTAATGTAAAAACACCGCTTCTAATGTTGGGCGCTCAAAATGCACGTCAAGTATTCCATTGGTTCGAACATTTTCAAGAATGCCCGGCAGGCAACGCGATCCTTCAAAAACCACAACCCGAAGACCTTTACCACCAGAAAGAGTCACGACTTCACGGACATTTCTGATCGAACTAATTGCACTCGCGGCTCCTTCGAGATTTTCAAGTCTCAAAGTCACGACATCTCCCCCCAAGGATCTCTTAAGATCATCAGGGGTCCCCGTAGAAATAATTCGACCCGCGTCGATGACAGCAAGCCTATCGCAAAGGAAATCTGCCTCTTCCATATCGTGCGTGGTGAGAACCACCGTCGTTCGCCTCGAGACCAATTCCCGAATTTGTTTCCAAACCGATCGTCGAGCAACTACATCTAAACCTACCGTGGGCTCATCAAGAAACAGAATCCTTGGTCGATGCATGAGACCCCGCGCAATCTCTAAGAGCCGGCCCATCCCGCCGGAGAGCTCACGAACTCTAAGCGCTCCTAGATCAGCCAAACCCGCAAAACGAAGAGATTCCCTCACTAAGAACGAGCGATCAGGCAAGCGATACAATCTTGCGTGAAGCTCGAGGTGCTCTTCTACCGTCAAGTGACGATCGAGACAGGCTTCTTGGAAGACCAACCCGATATCCGCTCGGACATCTGCGCCTTGTTTTACAACGTCGTGGCCAAAAACCGTCACCGTCCCTTTGTCGGGAGGAGTTAGGGTCGCTGCAGCTCGTACGAGACTAGTCTTTCCAGCTCCATTGGGTCCCAAGAGTCCAAAACAGCCACCTTCAGGTATGACGAAATCGATACCGGCCAGGGCAGGCCGTTCGCCATAATATTTCTCTACGTCCTTAAAGCATATCGCTGGAATTTCTCTTCCTGTCTCGTCAAGTTTTCTGTCTTCGGTGAGATTAAACACTTAGGGTCTCTTCCAGAACTACTATCCAAAGGTTATCCGTGCCTAAACGGTTACTACATGCTAGAAGACTCCATTCCTATGCGCGACGATCTTAATTCCTCTTCAAGAAAAATGCGGAACACTCTGGGAATACTCCTTCTAGTACTCGTTAGCCTTGTAACTGGCCTCATCATTCTTGGGGCACTCGTGAGAGCGAACGAAGCCGGACTCGCCTGTCCAGACTGGCCCCTCTGTTTCGGTCAAATATTGCCCGAATTAGACTTAAAAATCGGTTTCGAGTTGACCCACAGATTTGTTGCCGGAGTCGTCTCACTATTCTTTTTGTTGATATTCTACAGATGCCGACGCGATCGAGTTGCCTGGAGAAAGGCCGGTGCTTGGCTCTCGTTAGCGGCGGGCCTCCTCGTCATCCAAATCATTCTTGGTGCGTTGACAGTTTGGCATCTTCTGGCTGCGTGGAGCGTAACCGCACATCTCCTTACGGGAAACGCCTTTAATGTGAGTATCTGGTTAGCCGGTTGGCGACTCAGGAAAACACCGGCCCTTCCGGCACCAAAGCAATGGCAAACCTGGCTTGCGCTTTTAGCGACCATCATGCTGGTGGCACAACTTTGGTTAGGAGGATTGGTCTCATCTACCTTTTCGGGGTTAGCGTGTCCTACATGGCCTACATGCAATGGTTCAGATTTCTTCCCAACTTTCGCAGGCAGCGTAGGTCTACACATTATCCACCGTTGGACGGCATTTCTTCTATTGACATTCTCTGTAATCGCAGCCGTCGGTCTCCATAAGAAAGCAGGCGGGACATGGCAATTAGTTACAGCCATACTAGTCTGCTTTCAGGTTGCAGTGGGTATCCTCAACGTATTATTGGGTCTCCCTGTAGAGATCACTGGACTGCACTCCGGGCTGGCGGCGGCTATCGTACTGGCTCAGAGCCGAGCTACCCACGACGCATGGTGTGCCTCACAGAAAGTCACTTCCGAAGGAGCATGAAGTTTGCGAGCCTATCAAGTATTTTCTCAACTGCGACCCGAAGACTCGGAGCGAATATTTACCGAGCTTTCTAAGGTGGCCCCATCAACCTACTCTCAGGCAATCGCTCTAGCGAGCGCCACAATAAATGCTCGACCGGGCTTTGTGATGAGACAAAAGCCGGCGCGGCGAGCCGAGACCATGCGACGAGTTCTTTCAAGGGTTAAATCGAATGAAGTTGCCGAGGAAGTCCTTGCATCATATTTCATCGAGTCACGAAGAGAAATCCTTATCGCCTGGCTTGACATTGTGGGGCTGGAGCACGAAGACGGAATCTTAACCAGCGACAATCCCGAGCAACCTGAAGCGCAACAACTCGATAGTGCCGTCACTACCTTTAGAAGAAGTAACGAAGGTCTTCCACAAGACCGCGAGCTTCTTCTTTTTGCATTTGCGGCTCAGACTGTTGTCGATTGGCCTCTCCTCGAAGGGCTCCTTGATTCAAGCTAGCGCTATTCCTTCAACATCTTTGCAAGAATCCTCATTTCATCGCCTATGCCCTCTGGAATGATAAAATCGTTAGTCGACCGAATGGTGTCCATTTGATCGCGGACCGCTTCAGCTGGAGGAATATCACCTCCCCCCGAATACCAACCCGGCGTTACTCCAACAAACATCCGAGCATATCGTCCGCCTCCGACAGAAAATACTTCATGTGTATATTCACACTCGGAAGAAATCAAGTAAATCACCAAGGGAGTCACGTATTTAGGATCTAACGATTCAGCTAGTGGACCCAGCAGAGATTCAGTCATCCGAGTCCGTGCTATAGGTGCAATTGCGTTCGACGTCACGTTATACTTTGCGCCCTCTTGTGCCAAAACATTCGATAAACCAACAAGTCCCATCTTTGCCGCGCCGTAGTTCGTCTGTCCAAAATTTCCGAGTAATCCTGCAGCTGACGATGTAAATACAAAGCGGCCAAAACCCTTCTCTTTCATTACACGAAACGCAGGCTGAGAAACGTAGAAAGCACCCTTCAGATGAACGTCGAGAACAATCGCCAATTCTTCAGGCAGTAACTTAGTAAAGCTTTTATCTCTCAAGACCCCGGCATTGTTAATAACCGCATCCACCGTCCCGTACGCTTGTAATGCAGTTGCAATGATAGCTTCTCCGCCTTCAGGAGAAGAAACTGACGAATAATCGGCAATAGCATCACCACCCGCAGCCTTAATCTCCTCGACCACAGCATCGGCCATACTCGTGCCTTCACCGGAACCGTCAACGGAACCTCCTAAATCATTGACGATCACCTTGGCACCTCGACGACCTAGCTCCAGTGCATAAGTCCTCCCTAGGCCTCCTCCGGCGCCCGTGACTACTACGACATGTCCTTCTAAATCAATTTTACTCATAAATCCTCCACATCTCGTTTGGCAATGTAGCACCACATTACAGGGAAGGGTTTACAGTCTAATTTCTCTTTAGAAGAGCCTTTTCGATACAAGCTCTTTAGCCATTCGGCTAAGATCTCGATTGAACCGTACCTTGAACTGCCAGCACACGACAAATAGGTCGATATTTTCACGGTGATCCCTCAAAGCAGAAAGTTTATAGAAACGAGTGTCGGAAAAACGGAAGCAAACGAGTCAAAGAAACCTTATCCGAGCGTGCGCCTGCCTGGTCATACTCGCAGTAACCATATGGAGTGTCTCGGAGTTCGGAGAGAAACTTCTCTCCTTCGTCGCCTGGATTGAAACCCTCGGAGCTTGGGGGCCGTTAATTTTTATTTTTGGCTACATGATATCCGTACCGCTGTTCGCTCCAGGTTCTGTTTTAACCTTCACTGCTGGTACATTATTTGGTTTGTTTTGGGGCGCACTCTATGCATTCGTTGGAGCTTTTTTAGGATCA
>CAYOGP010000220.1:0-4005 GCA_964403555.1 uncultured Spirochaetales bacterium
CAAGATATCCCAATCGATACAGTGCGTGCATCGATAATTACAGGCTGTAGTAAGATCCAAATTTATAGATATGGGAGAAATGGCAGGCGGCTCAGGAAGATCCTCTCCGTTTTCGCGAGCCTTGGCCAACGCGCGTCGCCACTCGAGATAATCTTTTACCTGACCAACCACGCTGGGCTGCCTAAGTTTTGCCGTAAAATTATGAATTGCGTGAGCCAAAGTTAGTCCCCATTTAAAGCTCTTTAATGAGCATCCTTAGTCGACCGCATATTTGCGATGACTGTTGTAATCAACAAACGCCTCTACGAGCTCCTCAAGCATCACCATCCGAGACTTTAGTTCTCTTGCCTCAGTAGCCTGGGGCAATTTCGTCTCATCATCGTTGAGAACCGTTGTACTTTCGATTCTCTGCCGGAGTTCTCTCGCGAACCGGGCAGCCCTTAACGTTAGGGGGTCTTCCAGAGCTATCCGTCGACCTCTGTCGCTAAAGAACATAGAGTAATCGCTCATGTCTACCAGCCGTTCTGCCACAAAGCCGTTAAGCGAATAACTTGCAATTCTCGGTTGCTCAACTTGTTGGACCAAATCCACACTGGCCGAAACCGCAGCGGAGCCTCTTACAAATTGAAACGAGACAGATATCCCCATCACCCCTGAAAGGTTATATCGCTTAAACGTAGGGCTTTCAACCCGGCAGTCCTGTTCGGATGGATCAAAATAGGCTGCCCAGGCCTGCAGGAGGCTCAGCGGGTGAGAAAGCGAATCAACAATCATTTCGAGGCCTTCAGATCGAGGCGAAAGACGCATCGAAAACTCCCTGGGACGGCAGTCCAAGGCCTCTGGATGAAGCTCGAGAAAGCCCTTCAAGGTCTCGGGCCACTGACTGTTTTCCATAAGGAGTAAATTTCGACGCCCGAATTCTTCAATCAATACGGTCGCACCTACAGAAGGATTACCGTCCCCCCAAACCAAAGGTTTCTCACAAAAGACATGCAGTCGATTTCTGAGAGCAGCTTCTAGAAAATACTGATGAGTCTCCTTGGGCGATAAAATTGCCAAAGCATCCAGATCCTCTGCTTCGAGCATTGAACCAAGATTAAAATAACCCCGTGCGACGACATCTGCGATCTCAGTCAATTCATCAGATGCAGCCTTTACATTGGATTCTTCAGAGCAGAGAAAGCACGAAATTTCGGCACCTGCACCTTTGAGCGCTCGGGCAACAAAGGGCCCCAACCCTTGCCTTAACCTTCTCGGACCAATTATCGCAATTTTAGGGACTAACAATTGCTGCTCTCTAGGCCAAGCGATGAATAGCGTTCCCTCAAAGAGTCTGGAAGCTCATCCAAATAACAGTCTAACTGTGGGATGTAACCCAGCGCATCGGCCAATCGCAAAAGCGCAACCTCTGTCTTCATATCTGGAATTTCTGCCCTTCTGCATCGCTCAATCGCTTCTCTGAGTTCCACAAAAACTACTCGACCGACCTCCTCCATCGGCCCACCATCTCCAGGAGGAGAACCTGAAATGAAATTTTGGGCATGACCAAAGCAAAAATAAAGTTTTTCGTCACTAATACCGGGACTGGGGAAACTTTCGCCCCCAAGAGAATGAAAGTCATCGGGGGCAATCAGGCAACCAACCTCCTCCTCCGCCTCTTTGGAAGCGCGGGTCGCAAACGTACGCGTGAACGCTCCATCACCTACCTCGATGACACCCGCGACGACTTCCAGCAAGTGTTTATAATCCTTTTTATCCGCCTGCTCGAACACCTTAAACTTTCTCAAATAAATGGAAGGCCTCAAACTCTCCCGAAGAATCACGTTGATCTTCCTTTTCTCATTCTTTTGGTAGAGGACTGCCACCACCGCATCACTGCTCTCCCTAGAAGCTATGTCACAGCTGTAAACTCTTGAAGTACTTCCATCACTATAAAGATTTTTAAGACGTAGTCGGGAAAGGCGAAGGAATCCCTCATCGCAACTACTTTGAGATGTCCGATCTTCCACGATTTCAATCGAATCCAGTGAAATTTCTCTCACGATTGGCCCACAACTCCGTACCTTAGAACCCTCATTGAAAGTGCCCTAGACGAGAGCATCTTACCGAAGCCACTTTGATGGTCGCTCTGACATATTGTGCCATTCTTTGTTCTCGGTGGGCGTTACTTTTAAAATTTAAAGCTAAACAATCGCTGAATAAGCAAGTCACGCTAGAGTCAGCGGGAATGCAGGGAACACCCACAAGATTAGAAGGAGCCCCCAACTTCCGAGAGGTCGGGGAAAACACTCCCGGCCTTCTCGAGCTAAAGCCCCGAAGCCTTCTCCGGTCTAGTCATCTAAGTTTTCTTAACAATAGGGATACGGACACCCTAAAAGATCTAAAAATTTCTCTTTTGTGCGACCTGCGGTTAGATGAAGAACGGCGGAGTCATCCGAACAGAGTAGATCCTCAAACAGGTGCGCGAACGAAAAATTTCCGCATTATGCCGGGGAGCGCCGAGGGATTTAAGCAACAGATAATGAGGGGAGAATTGACTCCCGAGCGCGCATACAATGCAATGCTCGAAATCTATGGCGAGCTAGCCAGTGAACAGACAAGCGACTATTCAGAACTGTTGCGTCAGATCGCCAAAGCTCCAAAAGGACCAATCCTAATTCATTGTGCTGCTGGAAAAGACCGAACTGGTTGGGCCATAGCGCTTATCCTATTAGCAATCGGTATATCGTTTGACGCAATCCTCGCCGACTATCTCGAAAGTCAACAACGTTTTCCGATCGAAAGTGAGATTCGAACCAGCCAAGCCGAATGGGCACAAAAAGGTGCTCCCAAAGTCAGCTCTGCCTCGCTAAGACCCATATACAGTGTCGACGAGCGCTACCTAAAACATGCCCTGACCAGAGCGCGCTCACTGACAGGATCGCTCGAAGCCTATCTCGAGAAAAGTCTCGCCGTAGATATTCCTCTCCGTTTGGCCCTTCAAGAAAGATTTCTACGAACGCGATAATAAATGCGGGCAGAGCCCGCATTTATTCATTTTTTCTAAAACAGAGCCGCGTCAAGAGACACTCCACCAGGTCCCAACAGCAAAATAAGACCGCAAATCGCCGCCAAATTTATCGTGTACTCCGCTCCCGGGGGTTCGTTTGTTATTAGATAACCGCAATCTCTGTGACCCAGACGGCCCGCAATTACCATCGTACCTATAAGAAGTGCGCAGGCAGGGCGAGTAAACAAACCCAGCGTGATCAACACACCACCGACAATTTCCGAGAGCATCGCTATTCTCGCTTGAACTTCGGGCATTGGAACGCCGAGATCAGTCAGCCAGGCCACAAACCCATCCATATCGCCTGTCCCTACCAGGCCGAGCTTTCCCAAGCCGTGGACTACAAAGCAAATGCCTATAAAGAGACGAATAAGCAAGGTACCCACATCCAATGCCCAGTCGGGTCGTTCAATCAAAACACCACTAAAATCCATTTTTCCCTCCTAAAGATTGCAGGTTCGGCTTGGACCGAACCCCAGGGCAGTATAACCTCCTATAGACCCGCTTCGGAGAAGACATGAACTGGAACTTTGGTGACATACTTGACGGCATAGAATCCGGAATCTCAAAAGATGCGCCCGCAATCATTTACGGTGACCGGACAGTTTCTTGGGGAGAATTCTCTAGCCGTACCAATAACTTAGCGAGAGCATTGCAAAATCGAGGACTGAACCCCGGCGACAAAGTAGGGTTTTACGTCAGGAATAGTAATGCCTACCCCGAGTGCCTCGCGGCGTGTTTTAAGGCCCGCCTTGTCCATGTAAACGTAAACTTTCGGTACCGCGACAAAGAACTTTGGTACATCCTGGACAATTCCGATGCCAAGGCTGTTGTTTACGATGCCGAATTTTCCAACGAAGTCGAAGCCCTCAAGGATCGCCTCCCTGGGGTAGTTGCCTGGATACAAGTAGGTGGTCAATCACTCAAGTTTTCTGACGATTATGAGAACCTCGTCA